>CANBTK010000285.1 GCA_947372365.1 Flavipsychrobacter stenotrophus
CTCACCCAGCGTTTTTATACCTTTAAGATAGAAAAGGAAGAAGCCCGTGAGGCCGCCGCACACCAGGCAGTAGAAGAGCCTGTTATGGAAGAGCAATACTAGGCTGTGTCGCCGTATTTCGGGAGGGCAGGTGCATTAATAGGATGAACCCGAAGGGTTGATATTATTATCATTGTTGTCCGACAAAAATAACTTGTACGCGCCAAGGACCAATATTGGCAATGCTTTTGTTGTAATTCCGATTGGAATAGCCTGCTTTATGGTTGACGTAATCGCCTCTCCACTCCTTTATTTCGTAATTGTTTATTGTTTTAAAGGACTCAATGAGGGCTTGCGCCGTTCTTTTTTTCTGGCGAAAAAGAAAGGAGCAAAGAAAAACGCCACTCCTTTTAGCTATCGCTCCGCGGCTAAAAGAAGCCCAACTGCGTGTTTTGTTGAAGCTTGTTACTCAATACGTCCGCTTTCGCGGCGGCAGTAATTAGTTACTAAGCCCTAATCAGCAAAAAAACAAAACCATGATTTTTTAGTCGGACAATAGTGTATTATAATAGAAAATAGGCTGATACAGGGCAAAACCCCGGCAGGGTGGCATGTTTTGGTTCAATTTTATACCACCCCTTCAGGGTTTTGCCCAAACTTTTACCAAACATGCTACAATAATACCATCCCTTCGGGATTTTCATCCCGGTGGTTACATTTTCAATACGTTTGCCCTACGCTATGTGTACGTTTTTCTGATAATTTGAAAATTAGGTTTAGTTTTGGCAAAATTTGTACCGTTTGCTATCCAAAGCCCGCCATATCATAGTAGGATTAATTGACTTTTTCCATAAGCCTTTTGCGAAATACATACCTACGCAAACCTTCAGGTACCTTGCCTGCGGCGGCTCTAATACGGTGCTGAACTGGGCTATTTACTCATTTGCCTACAACATATTGCTGCGCCGGGCGGATGTACACATTACCGGCTGGCTCAATTCGGTAATGCTTTTTTTCTTTTCAGGCATGATAGCCCATGGCAATAACCCCGGCATTGCAGAGCCTTTCAATATTACGGGCGAGGTCGGCGCATATGTTATTTCTTTTTGCATCAGTTTCCCTATTGGCTTCATCCTGTCCCGCTACATCGTTTTCCCGGAGTCGAACCTGCACGGGCGGGTACAGTTTTTCAGGTATGTAATGGCTACCGCTACATTAATACTCATGACCTATGTACTGATAAAGGTTTTTGCCATAACCCTGCCCATGGTACGCGCCGATATTTCCTACATATTTGTAATGGTTATTACAGCCGTCCTCAGCTACTTCACCCAGCGCTTCTTCACATTTAAGTCGGTGGAAGGGGAGTAGGGTAGGCTATTTTAGCGCCATTGCACCACGAAACTTCTATTTTACATTATTGTATCAATATTTTTTGCTGGTAAAACCCGCCGCCGGGGTTTCTTATCTGAACAATGTACATTCCCTTGTTCCATGTGCTTATGTCAATCTCCGATAGGTTAGTAGCCTGCTTACAATAACAACACCTCCCTAAAACATCTTTTATGGTAATGGTGTAGTTATCTTGGCTTGCGCTATTGATAGCTACGGTTAAGGTATGGGTAGCAGGGTTGGGGAAAATGCTGATATTATTGTTTGGGCTAGCATTTTTGATTTCAAGTGGCCAGCTTTCCCAATAGCTGATAAATGAACCGCTATTGTTTGTGTTGCAATTAACGCCCTCTGTAAACAAAGGAGAATCGCTTCCGCCTGCTGTGGCGTAGCCATTGCGGCTAGGCACAATTGAATAAGCGTTATCATGCCATATTCCACCGTATGATTTACGGCACAGCTCATGTCCGCCACTGTCTAATGTCAAAAGCCATGCGTCCTCCCCCCCTGTGACGTTATTGGTAGTCCCACTTATAATATAACTTCCATCAGGCCCTTCACAAAGGCTATAACCTTCCTCATCGCCAGCCGTCCCTATTGTTCTTTGCCAGGCAACGGTACCGTCTTGTTTTGTTTTTATAACCCATATATCGCCATATCCCCCATTGTAGCCTGTTACCATGTAGTCATTGGAATGTGTGGTGCCTACCATCACAATGCTATTATCCCTGCTGTCGAAATAGGCAAAAGACATGGCATCATCGTCACTTCCTCCATAGCTACTGTCCCAAAGAACATTGCCACCTGCGCTCAATTTAAGCAGGTGAAAATCCTCGTAGGTATACATGCCTGGGTGCCAGAATGTATCTGTGCAATCATGGTCTCTCGAATCAGAACTGCTTGCGAGATAATAAAATGAATCGACCTGCAGTATAGCTCCTCCAATTCCCCATCCTCCTCCCCAGCCATCTCCTCTTGTTCCACCTAAGTCTTTTGTCCATTGTACATCACCAATACTATCTGTTTTAACTACTAACCAGTCAAATGAAAAAAATCCTCCATAATGAAAGGGCACATCGCCATCACTTCCATTTGTCGAACCAAGTATAATGAACCCCTTGTCAGGTGTATTGGCTATTGAAATGGGATTATCACTTTCACTGCTACCCAAAATTTTTTGCCAAAGTAAATTACCCATTGCATCCAACCGTAATAACCATATATCAGGCCCACCTTTTGCACCGGTAATATCCCCATTACTGGAATATGTTACAGCTAATACGGCATAACCACCGTCTGGTGTCTGGCAGGCATTGAATGCCAAATCATCCTGGGTCCCACCGAACACCTTTACCCAGCTCACCTGCCTGTTGCTGTCCATTTTACCAACCAGAACGTTTTGAAGTACCGTATCTAAAGGAAATGAAGGAATGATACCGCCTGGTTTGAGTACCATTGCTCCAACAAAAAAAATACCTTTGTCTTTTGTGGGTATCGCATATTTGATGATAGTATTTGGCCTGTCAGTTGGTAAAAACCAAGTGCTATCTATATGAAGCGCTTGCGCACAAACCATGCAGCTATAGAAAAGAGAAAATAATAATAAAAATAGCCTGCGCATAAAAGAAGTTTATGTTACATAAAGTTAAGCAACAAATTATTCTTAAAAAATAGGTAAAAACACCTGTTTTTCGTGAATTATATTTCATGTAATATTTGTCTTACCCTATTCTACCAATATCTTTTGCTGGTAAAACCCACCGCCGGGGTTTCCTATCTGCACAATATACATTCCCTTGTTCCATGTGCTTACGTCAATCTCCGATAGGTTAGTAGCCAGCTTGCAATAGCAACACCGCCCTAAAATATCTTTTATGGTAATGGTGTAGTTATCTTGGCTTGCGCTATTGATAGCTACGGTTAAGGTATGGGTAGCAGGGTTGGGGTAAATGCTGATTTTGTTCATTTCGCTAGCATTTTTGATTTCAAGTGGCCAGCTTTCCCAATAGCTGAAAAATGAACCGCTGTTATTCGTATCGCAGTTTACTCCTTCGGTAAAAAATAATGAAGCACTACTTCCTGCCGTAACATATCCATTAGTTATAGGTACAACCGAGCAATGGTCATCAAAATCGGCACCTCCATACGCCTTATGAAATAATTCATTGCCGTTGCCATCCAGTGCCGAAAGCCAACCATCCAGCCCTCCTATTGCTAACTGGGTTACCCCGCTTACAATGTAGCCGTTACCTGGCGCTATGCATAAATCATACCCTTCCTCCAGGTTCGCCGTGCCCAATGCGCTTTCCCATACCAGCGTACCGTCTTTTTTTATTTTTAATACCCATATATCCTCATACACGCCATGAAAATTGGTTACCATGCCATCGGAAGAATAGGTTGTGCCGATTATCATTATTGTACTGTCCCTTACGTCGAATCTGGCATTGGCTGCTTCTTCATCATTGCTGCCGCCATAGCTGCTGTCCCATAAAACGCGGCCACTGTCATTGAGTTTCAACACATAGAAATCATCTGATATACTACTTGATGTTTGCCAGGAAGAAGGAATGCAATCATGATCCCTTGATGGTGAGGTAGCGGCTATATAATAAAACGAATCCACCTGCATAATTGCCCCGTTGCCGTCTCCTTCATCATCTGTCCCTCCTAAGTCCCTGCTCCATTGCACTGTTCCGGAACTATCTGTTTTTATTACCAGCCAGTCCATTGTATAAAAGCTGCCGTAATGAAAAGGCACATCACCATCGCTGCCGTTGGTGTTGCCTAAAATAACGAATCCATTATCGCTCGTGCTGGCTATTGACATCGGGTTATCCCCAGCACTGCTCCCATAGCATTTTTCCCAAAGCAAGTTGCCATTGGCATCTAAGCGCAGCACCCAGATATCAATACCGCCTTTGAAGCCGGTAACATCGCCATTATTTGATTCAGTTATGCACAATACGCCATAGCCCCCATCTTTCGTCTGGCAGCCTTTAACGGCAAAGTCGTC
>CANBTK010000286.1 GCA_947372365.1 Flavipsychrobacter stenotrophus
CGGTATTGTGCACTTATGCTATTTCCCAAGGGTTTAGTAAAGCAAGGGCCGGAATATTATCAAAATCTTTTACGTTCCTTGTTATTAGTGTGAGCCCATTGGCAATAGCAGTCGCAGCAATAATGGCATCGGGCGTTTTCAATTTGAAATTCCTCCTTAAGAGGATAGCCTGGCCCAATACCTGCTCGTCAATGACATTGTAAATTTTTGCCACTTTCACAAATGCATTGAGCCGCAGTATCTCATGAGGTGGGGTTTTGGAGCTGCTAAATAATTCTAATTGAGTTATTACAGATATCTCAGGCCTCGTATTCTGGATTTTTTCCCTTGCCTGTGTGGGTAATTTGCCAACCAAGAAGTCAATTATGGCATTAGTGTCCATTAAATATCCCGGTCCCATTCATTTCTGCTTTTAGTAGCGTTTTTGTGCAAATCTTCTCCGGTTTCTTCTGACAGCACATTCCAGAATTGAGCAAGAGTGCCAGATGGTTTGTTTTTCTCTTCAACTACTTCATCTGTAGCATAAAGCAATACTTCCATCCTTCTTCCTACATAATTCTCGGGTATAGAAATATGTATATCCGTATTTTCAGGAGTAATAACCGTACGTATCATATGTGTAAAGTTAAGCAAAAGTGGTGGAGGTTTGTTGGCTTTTAATGCCAACTGTGCAATAAATCGCTTTGGGTAATGTTATATATCAAATTGCCGCTTTAAATATGCCCTATATTTGCACTGAATTTTCTGCCATGAATATAAAGAACAGGTATTTTAAGCCTTTACTGCTGCTTTTTGCGGTGGTTGCCGGCATGCACACTGTAGCGCTGGCCCAAAAGGATTTCGAGATGTATGAGAACCGTACCTTTTATGGCGGGCTGATACTGGGTACGAACTTTACGCAGATAGACGGCGACAATTTTGCGGGCTACCACAGGGTGGGCCTGAATGCTGGCGGGGTGGTTTATATAAAGCTGCAGGAGCACCTGGCGGGCAGCATGGAAGTGCTGCTGTCGCAAAAGGGCAGCCGTGCCAACTATGCCCAGATAACATCGGCAGGGCAGTATATAACGAAGTACGGGGTGGACCTTACTTATGGCGAAATACCGATAATGATTAACTATTTCGATTCCCGCAAAAGCCATTTTGGCGGAGGGTTTTCGTACTCGCAACTGGCATCGTCTAACGAGTATATGAATGCTAACTACACCATCCCCAAGCTATCGGATTACCCATTTAAAAAGCAGGATATTAACCTTTTGCTGAGTGGCAGCCTGCATATGTATAAGGGCTTTTTCCTTAACCTCAGGTTCCAGTATTCGCTCCTTTCTATTCGCGACAATGTGCCGGGCATAACCCGTGGTGCGCAGTATAACAACCTTTGGGCGCTGAGGGTGATGTACTTATTCTTATAAACTGGCTATATGAGCGATTTTCATGTAAAACTGCCCTTACGCATTGACTGGAGCGAGATGGACCTCTTCGGCCACGTTAATAATGTGGCGTACTTTAAGTATGTGCAGGCGGCACGGGTTAACTACTGGGAGTTAATAGGTATGGCAGCTGATTTTGAGGCTACTAAGGTTGGCCCCATTTTGTTGTCAACTGGCTGCCAGTTTATGCAGCCGCTGTTCTATCCGGGCAATATTGTGGTAGAGTCGCGTGTTGAGTTTATCAAAAATACCAGCTTCGGCATACACCACCGTATCCTTAACGATAAAGGGGAATTGGCTGCTGAAGCACATGATGTGATAGTGAATTTTGATTTTAATAAGAATACTAAGGTGCCTTTAGCCGCCAAGGACAGGGCTGCAATAGAAGCGCTGGAACAAAGGGTTTTTTAGTTATAATATGTAGCGGTATGCTGCTGCACGATACCCACACCGAATGACAATAAAACAACAGTTTAGAAGTGCAATAATAAGGGGTACAGGCGAGGCTCATCGACTGCAGTTGGCTCACCCCAAAGTGGATTTTGCGGATTTAATTATTGATGCCTGCCTTACCAATTACTGCCTTAATTCTCAGGACGAACCAAGCAGGGCAGAGTACCTGTCTGAACTTATTGAGCGGTCATCAGTGGCTGCAATTATAAAAGCAGCTGTGTTAAAGGGATTGGCTGAAGAAGTAACCAATGACGCCAATTTATCCCAGTTATTTGAATTGGCCAAAGTGTTCGCGCAACATGGGGACAGGGCGGCGAAGGCTGCAATTTACAAGAGGTTTTATAAGAAAGTGATAACCGGCTGTGCTCATTTTGGCAGTTCTGTTATACTTGAACTTGATGGGCTGGAAGGGATGATTTTTATTGCCCGTACTATTGGGGCGCACCTGGAAAGGCACCCTGAGGCATGGGAGGATGATGCAATAGTAACGGAGTGCCAGGGCAACTGCCCGGGCATTGATGTGTGGAGGGAATTGGAAATAGTGTCGAAGGCTGATAAGTTTGTTGCGGCTTACCTTAAAGCAGTGCAAGAGAACAGGGAGGATGCCCGCCGCTACAAAGAAGATAGAAGGCCTGAGGCAGGCAAGGATATCTTTGAGGAAATTGAAAGCACGCGGTATTTCAGTGGTGCCCGGTTGGCAAGAAGGCAACTACCGCAAAGTACAATTGAAGCCTTAGCAGGAAAGGTGCTGGCAGCGGGGAGCGTGAAGGTAAAAGCAAAGTACCTGGCGGTTTTTAATGGGAGTGTAAAATTTCCTTTTGACCCTGCAATATTGATAGGTATCGTTAAAGGCGATGCCGGGAACAGCAAACAATTAAAGGAACGGGCATTTGATGCCCTCATGAATTTTTCATCCAACGAAATAAGACAGTTGGGCCTTGAGCTGCTGAACGGCAGTAATGGTTCGCCCCGGTATCTCAATGTTTTTGTAAACAACTACCGCGATGGGGATGATGCAACATTAACCGCTATCGCTGAAAAGGCACGGGGCAAGTACCGCATAGAATACCTGGCTCACATTTATCTTAAGATATTCCGGCAAAACAAAACAGCTCATTGTGCCGGGCCATTGCTGGCTTTATACAGCAAGATGGTTTGTTCGGAATGCAGGAAACAGGTACTGGAGTTATTGCTAGCAATTAATAGCCTTCCAGGGCACATCAGGGATGAAATGAAGTACGATTGCAACCCTGAAACGCGTAAGCTGGTTACCGATTAAGCAGGCCACAATATGCTAATTGGACATTTAAAAGGCGGCGCCAGCAGGAGTTTGAACGCAAAAGTAAGCGCCGCATAGCCATTCCCCTTGAAACGGAAGCGAGGGGATGTTTGCATCCCGAAGTTTGGTGTGCAAAAGGTATTACTTGGAAATTGTTATTCTTTTCAGATAGACAGCCACTCCCTGACTATTTTGTGCATTACAAGAGATTGGCAAACTGTATCGGATAATTCGGGTAGCGCGGCATTTTCCAAAATAAAAAGGATGGCCAACTGGCCATCCTTTTGAAGTGCTGCACTAAAAGCAAATATTAATGCTGAACAGTCAGCTTCTCGGTGAAGTTGATGGTTTCAGATTTGATTTTTACGAAGTAAACACCATTGCTTAAAACAGGCAGGTTGATGCTGGTGTTACCACTGGTAGCAGCGATATCAATTACAGACTGGTAAACCTCGCGGCCAGTAATGTCGGTAACAGTAACGTCTGCTTTGCCTGTTGCCTGCTCATTCCATTTTACATTCAGGCTGCCAGCGGTTGGGTTAGGGTAAACGCTGAATGCAGCAGCTGTAGGTAGCGTTGCAATGCCGTTTACTATTGGCTTAACAGTTTTAGAGCCAGTGTATTGCTTGAAGTTAACCGCAGTTTGGCTGGCGTGTGAAGCGCTAAGTGTTATTGTAGCTGACACGGTGGTTGCATAGCCCATTACTTCAGGGTAAATAACATAAGAACCGTAAGCAATGCTGCTAAATGAATAAGCGCCTGTAGCATCGGTATAAGTTTGTGAAAGTATGCCAGTAGCAGTATTTTTTAAGAAAACAAGCATATGCACGGCTGGTATATCAGAGGCTGTGTTTTTGCCAGCGCCTGATGTGATGAGGCCACCAATAAAGCCAGGGCCTGCAGGTACAGTGCCATAAACCATGGTAATGTTCTGCACGTCAGTGCCGCCTGTGTGTACAATGTTGGCTGCTCCGCTCCAGTGTGGGCTTGAAGCGCCATAAGTAGGTACAAAACCACTGGCGCCAACCATAGAACTGGTAACGTCAAGCGACTGTGCCTTTACAAGGTAGGTAGCGGTTGTGGACATGCCGTTGAATTCGTAGTAAGGCGCAAGGCTATCCAGGCAAGTGATGGTAGAATCAACTGCAGTAAGCGTGCCTGCGCTCGCATTATAGTCAATAAGCCATACTTTAAGGCTGGTGGTATCGGGAGGCGTTGCAGA
>CANBTK010000287.1 GCA_947372365.1 Flavipsychrobacter stenotrophus
AGGCGAGCCTTGCGCCGATGGCATACACCACCTTTCGTATGGTATGGTGGAATTGCCCAGCGGCAGGATGAAGAGCCGCGAAGGCACTGTTGTTGATGCCGATGATATGGTGGAAGAAATGGTGGGGCTATCAAGGGAACAAACTGAACAATCGGGCAAGACCGAAGGTTTTACGCCCGATGAACTGGCTACCCTGTACAACACCATAGGCATGGGCGCGTTGAAATTTTACCTGCTGCGCGTAGAGCCTAAAAAGAAAATGATTTTTGACCCTAAGGAGTCAATAGACCTGCACGGCTTTACCGCTACTTTTATACAGTATGCGCACGCCCGTATCTGTTCTATACTGCGGAAGGAAAACGTACCATTGCTGCCCGAAAAGGGCACTTTCCAGGCGTACGAACAATCTCAGGAACTGTTCCCGATGGAGAAAAAGCTATTGCTGCACCTGGAACAATACCCCGATGTTTTGACCGCGGCAGCCACCGAATTTAACCCATCGGAATTGTGCAATTACGCGTTCCACCTGGCCCAATTGTTTAATTCGTTTTATGATGCGCACAGCATATCGAAAGCCGAAAATGAAGAGAAAAAACAATTGCGCCTAATGACAGTGGTAATGACAGCATCCGTTATGCGCCACGCCATGGGCCTACTGGGTATAAAGCTGCCTGAAAAAATGTAATTTAGTAACATCAATGCCTGAGAGCTATGAAACCAATCATCACTGTACTTGCAGTTATTATACTTGCCAGTGCATGCAGGACTAAAGAAAAAGACGTAGCGGGGAAAGGCGGCAGCGCTACAGTCAATATCTTCCCGCAGCACCACGAGATAGCCAAAAGGCTGATCAACTTTAAGCTATATGTAAAGTATGGCACCAAGGATGCGCCTACCAGTGGCGTGTATGATGATTCGGTAATTTGCAGCAACCACGACAGCCTTGTATCAGGCGCCTTTACCGGGCTGAAAAATGGCGACTACTATTTTTATGGGTATGGCTATGATACTTCTGTAAAAACCAATGTTCATGGCGGCTCCCCCTATACCATCACCAGCCAGGCTGCCCAGAACTTCAACTTACCCGTAGCCGAATAAGGCCTGGGCTGTTAGATGGTACATTATTTGCTGGTGAGTGTTACAAATACATGTTATGAAAACCGGAAGCCTGCTATTGCTGTTCATCATGTTTACTACCTGCGCTTTTGTTTGCAAGAAGCCCGATGATGGCATAGGCGGCAGGGGCGGTAGCTGGGACATTACCCTAAAACCCAGGCTCAATAGCACATCGCAAGGGCTAACGGGCTGCAAAGTGTTCATAAAGTACAATGCAACGGCAGCCCCGGCTAACAATGCCTATGACGATTCGCTGAACTGCACTGTAATTGATACCACCTGCTACGCACGTTTTAGTGGGCTTAAAAAAGGTGACTATTTCTTTTATTGCACAGGCTATAGCACAACAATAGCCAAGGCAGTGAAAGGCACTGCCCAATACAGGATCACAACCTACGACAACGGCGGTTTGCTAATACCATTAAGCGAGTAGTACACGCACTGCACAAGGGTTTCATTGCAAATTTAAACTGCACCGTAGTCACCCCTTCCCTGAAGGGTGACATGTAATGTAAACCCGTTTTATTTTTCAGTGCATTTTTAAAGTCGAATTGGTAAAAGGTTTTCAACGCAAAGGGCCCAGTGGCTTTTTACGGTGTATACGCTTTGGTACCCCCGCTTTCAGTTAAGTGCAATGCACCTATCCATTCTGTAAGGCAGGGGCTGCGGGCTGGCTACCCTGAAAAAAACGCTCAAAATCAGCTACCTTAAAATCAGGGGTGTACACTACATGTGTAGTACCCGGCACCTGTATTTTCAGCTTTTTGATGTCGAACGCACGGCAAAGTATATCCCTTTCAATCTTAAGCGATTCAATGTCGCTCAGGCTAACGGTTACCGTTTTCGTGAAGCCTTTTATAGTAAGTGTATTGCCATCAGCGGTTGCAATAATTTTATACCGAAAGTAGAAGAAAAGCAAAACAGCTATCGCTACTACAGCACACACCGGTAGTAAAACCTGGGCGGTGCCGTGGCCCTTCATTGCTACGCTAGCCCCGGTAATGGACAAGAAGATTATCGGCAGCAAATATTGGAGCAGCTTATGATTGCGTACCAGGGTTTGTTTCATGGATTGGGAATTATTCATTTGGATTGGGTGTAACAAAAGGTCACCAGATTTTCACTTTTACAACCACCTTTTTTACAGTGGAGGGTTCTCCGTTTTTTATGCAGGGCATATGCAGGTCGGTAGGGAAAAACACCATAAAAGTACCAGCAGCAAACTTTGAGAAAAAAGCAGGCTCATCGGCAAACAGCATATAGTCCTCCTGCTCGTCATATTCCTTGCAGGGCACCTGTTGCTGTAGCACCTCATGCCCTACCAGTTCCTCGCCCCATATCATGTACTGCACATCAATATGCTTGCGGTGCGACTCCATTTTCTCATCGGCTTTGTCAAGGGTAGGATATTCCTGCACTATCGCAAAAAGGTTGTCGCCATCTATGGCATACCTGCCCGGGGCTATGGCATTTAAGTCTGTATCTTTCAGGTATTGAAACGCTTGTGCTACCCTGCTGTTAATGCCAGCATAAAGGTTTGCGTTTTCAAGTTTATCTATAATCATTGTGGTGTGTTTGGTTTGTTGTGCTTCCGCGCAGCCAGTGCGTTGTTTATTTTAACTATCATGCTACCGAAAGTTTCATCGCTATCCAGGCTCGTGAACGGCACCCAGCGCATGCCGGTGGCTTCGTCCTCGTTATAGCTGTTGCCACCGCCGCCGGTATAAATAAATAGAAACCTTACATCATGGTGGTAGTGCCCATCTTCCTCCTTCTTCGGGTTGGCAGGTATGTAATGCGAATCAATATCGAAAGGTACATGGCTGTTTTCGAATACCGAAAAATGTACCAGCTCTCCCTTAGGTATGCCGCTCTCTTCCTCCGCCTCCCGCAGCGCCGATTCCATTAATGAATTGTCGCCCTCAAAATGCCCGCCAGGCTGCAGCCACCTGTTCAGCGATTTATGCCTCAGAAGCAGTATTTCTGCCTTATCAACATTTACAATAAATGCACTGGTAGTAATATGGCCATCAAAGTTCTTCCTGTTGTAAAGGCCTGCATCACTGGTACGTGCAAGGTAATCGCCGAATATACTGCAACGCCCCACTTCCTCGGGGAACTGTTTAAGGTAGTGGGCAAAAAATGCCTCTATGTGCGTTTTTGTAGTCATCCTAAGGTTTTATGTAATCGCGCTGAAAATCCACACAAATCTAAGTGCAATTTCGAACTTCACAGCGCATTTTTGGGCATAGCCTGCATCCTTTGGGGCAATGTTATTGACTTAATGAGATTAAAGTTTCACGCAAAGGCGCTAAGCCGCAATTTAAAGGCCATTCAAGATTTCAAAGGCGCATCTAAAACACAAGAAACACCAAGTCAATGACATTGCCGATATAGGGCAAAATGAAAATGAGCATAAACAAGGCTTCTTATTACTGTCCCCCATCCTGCTGCTGGGCTGCTGGCCTAAACAGAAACAATGCGCTGCCAACAAAGGGCATATGAGCAAGGGTTATATTGCCCAATAGTGGGGACTAACATGATGGCCTATTTAATTTTTGCCTGAAGCACTGCTTTTACTATACTCCATTCAGTGCTTATAATGCTGTACATGGCTGTGTTGCGAAAATCTCCGTTATCCTTAATCCTGTCGTGCCTTATGATGCCTTCAAATGTGGCGCCAATCCCGGCTATTGCGGCTTTGCTGCGCAGGTTAATTTCGTCCGTCTGCAACTGTACCCGACCTGTCCCGAGTACCTCAAAACAGTACGCCAGCATCAGCAATTTGCATTCGCGGTTACAGCCAGTGCGCCAGTAATCAGGATGGTACCACGTCCACCCTATTTCCAGCTTCTTGTGTACCTGCACCAGGTTATGGAACATGGTATGCCCTATTACCTTGTTGCTGCCCTTGTCTATTACTGTAAATGGGTATTGCTCGCCTGTGCCGCGCTTCAGTACTGCGCTGCGCAGAAAATTCATTGTCTTATCATCGGTATCGCACTTGGCTGAAACATACTCCCATATCTGCATATTCCGGGCTACATTAACCAAGTCATTAAAGTGCGCGCTATCCAGTGGCACCAGCTTTACTTTTTCGCCCTCCAGGTTTACAGGGTGTTCTATCCAGTTCATTCAATAGTTTTTATGGTGGTGCAATTTCAGTTAAAAAGCTTAAAAAGGCAAAACCGAATACTAGGCTTCCAGAGAAACGAACCGCTCCAGCGATATATGCCCGGTTACCGCCC
>CANBTK010000288.1 GCA_947372365.1 Flavipsychrobacter stenotrophus
GCCGCCTGTTGCAACATCGCTTAATGTTGTTGTAGAACCCGCACAAACGGTTGTTGTACCTGTTATAGTACCTGCGATTGGTAAGGGGCTAACTGTTACTGTTGTTGTTGCAACATCCGTTCCGCAACTGTTGGTTACTGTATAAGATACGATTGATGTGCCTGCTGAAACGCCTGTTACAATACCACCTGCACTGATTGTGGCCACACCAGTTGATACTGAACTCCAGGTACCACCGGTTGCAACATCGCTTAATGTTGTTGTAGAACCCGCACAAACGGTTGTTGTACCTGTTATAGTACCTGCGATAGGTAGCGGGCTAACTGTTACTGTTGTTGTTGCAACATCCGTTCCGCAACTGTTGGTTACTGTATAAGATACGATTGATGTGCCTGCTGAAACGCCTGTTACAATACCACCTGCACTGATTGTAGCAACACCAGTTGATACAGAACTCCATGTACCACCTGTTACGGTGTCACTTAATGTTGTTGTAGATCCTGCGCATACCGTTGTTGTACCTGTTATAGTTCCGGCATTGGGTAATGGGTTAATTGTAATAATAGTCGCGGCGGTGTCAATTCCGCATGAATTCGTAACTATGTACCTGATCGTATCTATACCTGCGGTAACACCGGTAACAATTCCTCCGGCAACTGTAGCGTTTGCATTACTGCTGCTCCATGTGCCACCGGTTATTACATCCGATAGAGTTAGCGTTGCGCCAACGCAAACGTTTGAAACCCCGTTTACTATTACTGTTTTGATAGCTGTGTCCGATCCGCAGCCATTAGTCACTATATACATTATTGTATCTGTGCCGGGCGTAACTCCGGTAACCAAGCCGCCAGAAACAGTTACTATACCGTTGGTCGCTTGCCAGGTACCACCTGTTGCAGTATCAGTTAATACAACTGTTGACCCGATGAACAGCCTTCTTTCCCCATTAATACATCCAGCAAAGGGCAGTGGATTTACTGTTATTATTTTTGTTGCAGTATCTGCGCCACAGGCATTGGTAACTACATATCTTATGGTATCCATTCCTGCTGTGACACCTGTTACAACACCACCCGAAACTGTCGCATTGGTATTGCTGCTGCTCCACGTGCCACCTGTAACAGCGTTCGTTAACGCGATGGTAGCTCCTGCACAAACACCAGATAATCCGGTTATGGTTCCCGGGTCCGGCAATACATTTGCAATTACCGTAGTTGCAGTAGTTGTAATGGCGCCGTTAGTCGCAAGTGCGCGCCCATTGAGCAGAACGCCGCTTGCTAAGATGACTGCATCATTGTTCGCAACAACTGTACCATTAAAAATAGAGCCATCATGTATATCCACTGCGCCTTCAATTACCCAAAATATGTTCTTTATTTGCGCGCCGTTCAGCAATACCACTCTTGAATTGTTGGAGGTGGAAAAAGCTCCGTTTACCTTGATTGCAAATACCCCGCTTGTATTGCCCTGTGCATCTAAGTATAGTGTGTCGGTAAGCACTGTTGCAGCGTTTAGCAGGTAGGTATGCGGTGTTAGTAATAAGTTGTGCCCAAACAAAGAAGGAAATAGCAATGTAATGTCAGGAGTCAACGAGCTTAGATAAGTGTAAACATTGCCTAAATCAGTTGCAGCGGTTCCTGTAGAGCCATCCGCTGTAGCGTGAATAGTACCGGTTACCAATGAGGTAGTGAAGCCAGAAGCCCCGCCTGAATTGGAGCCTATATCGCCAGTAACGGTTGTAGCGCCCGTGTTTGTAACGGCTCCGCTCGCCGAAAATATGGCGTAACAATTTGTTGAAGCCAAAGCAGGCGCTGTAGGCCCACTAAGCGCTCCTGGAGTGAACGGAATATAAGCGGCGATATTATTGATGGTAACGGCACCTGCTGTAGATAGTGCCCTCCCTTCAAGATTGACGCCCGAACCTATGTTTATTGCGCCGGCGTGTGCTATGATAGTACCTTTCATGGTTGTTGCTGTAGCTAGCCCCACTGCACCCTCTACTTTCCAGAACACGTTTGCAGCCTTTGCGCCATTTATTAGTTTCACTCGCGAAAATGCATGCGCGGCAAACGTTCCCTGAATCTGAAAAATGAAAACAGCATTGGTATTTCCCCGGGCATCTAAAACAAGCGCCGAATCCAGCGTCGCCCCGGTAGAAATATGGAATACGCCGGCAGTAAGTGTATCGCCGTTACCTAGTGAAGCGGAAAGTGCCGCTGTTACTGTTGCGGTATCTAGTTGATTGTACGCAACCAACAAATCGGAAGCGCAAAGCGCACTAACTGTATTGTTATCCTGCATTGTGCCATTCACGTTGCTAAACCCTGTACTGGAGGTGCTATTGGACCCAACGTTCCCCGTTAGTTGCGAGTTGCCGCTACTGCTCATTGCGCCAGCTGTAGTGAACAGGACAAAATTTGCAGCGCTGCCCAAATTGGGTGCCTGTCCAAAAGTAAATCCTGGCAATAAAAAAAGAACAACTGACGCTAAACTTCCTAGTAACTTTTTCAATTCTTTTAATTTGTCTTGTGAAGGTATCATCACAAGTGGTAAAAGTAGGTGCGCTTGCAGCTCCAACTGTTACACAAACCGTTGTATATGTTGCATCATTCACACAGCGTTAAATTACTTGCATTGTCGGAATATTAACTACGTCACAAAGGAATTTCCGCAGGGCCCGCTCGTGAGGCTCTATATCAATGCTATATGAAAAGGGCTTTCTATTTATTTCAGATTAATCAACGCGTAAAGAACTTTCGCGCTACACATTTTTTTATTAATATTTTACTATATCGACTAGGGGAAGGCTATTTTATGCGCAAATAGAAAAGCAGCTACAACGTAAAAGTGTGTAACTGCTTGATTATGAAGTGGAAGCACACGGGTTCGAACCGCGGACCCTCTGCTTGTAAGGCAGATGCTCTGAACCAGCTGAGCTATGCTTCCTTTTTCCCGCTAAGGGAGTGCAAAGATAAGCGGAAAGTTGAAATCGCCAATTTTTATTGATAAATAGATTGTGAAACCTTAGTTTTTTTGCTGGGGCAATGGTTATTCGCTTTGTGCAGTAAGGTAAAAATGGATGAGGCAGGACTGCCCTCTGGTGCATGGTTATGATTCGGTATAGGCAAGTGATTTTCCGAAAGTATCTGGCAGGGCAATAACAGCAACCAATGCAAGGCCCCAAACAATGCAGCCGGTAATAGCTAGCCCCCCGGTAAGGCTTAGCCCCAGTAGGTGCTCCAGGCCCTGGTGCAAGGGTATTAGCAGCACCAGGGCGCCCCGCATAAAGTTGGTAACGGTAGCCGTTACCGTTACACGAAGGTTAATGCCAAAATGCTCGGCGGTAGCTGTCACAAATACTGAAAGGTAACCACACCCTAAACCCATCAGGAATGAAGTGGTGCTCAGCTGTTGGCTGCCATTTATCCTTACAAAATGGTAAGCGGTTGAAAGTAAGCCAAGGGCCATAAAGGAGATAAGTATCTTTTTCCTGCTCCTGAATAATTGGCTTAAAACACCACTTAGCAAATCGCCACTGGTAATGCCTACCTGAAAAAGGATGAAACAGGTGGATAGTTTTAACCCTTGTATGTTATGGGCCTTTGCAATTTCAGGCGACAGGGTTATTAACAGCCCTACGCTATACCATATTGGTATACCCATTAATATGCAGGCGAAGTATTTTAATGCCCTTCCCGGCGATGAAAATAGCAGCGTTAGCGACCCTCTTTTTTCATTTGCTGCATTACTTTCACTGAACATGGTAGGTTCGAACGACCTGAGGCGCATGACGAGCAAAATGCTACCTGCAACGCCTGCAGCCAGGAATGCTTGCCTCCATGGCAGGAAATCGCCTATAAGCCCTGCGGTTACGGCGCCTAATGCCCCCAGCGTAGCAACAATAATGGTTCCGTATCCCCGCTTTTCAACCGACATACTTTCTGACACGAGCGTTATGCCAGCCCCTAGCTCGCCTGCAAGGCCAACGCCAGCAAGAAACCGTATCACAGCATAAGTATTAACATCCTGAACAAAAGCATTGGCAAAATTGGCAAGGGAGTAGAGTAGGATAGAGCCAAACAAGACCGCTACACGGCCTTTTTTATCTGCGTAGATTCCGGTTATGATGCCACCCAGCATCATGCCGGCCATCTGGATAGATAGCAGTTTTTCGCCGGTTAGGGTGAGTTCGCTACCCGACAGGCCCAGGCCTTTTAGTGAGGGTATGCGGTAAACATTGAACAGGAACAGGTCGAAAGCATCAATAAAAAAACCGATGCCCGCTACTAGTACAGTTATATTAAAAGGGGAATTATAAATTTTGTTGGTGGCTGAACTCATATTGCAACATTATCTTGTTTGCT
>CANBTK010000289.1 GCA_947372365.1 Flavipsychrobacter stenotrophus
ATAAACTCCTTCTTATTCAGCATGGCTAGCCTGTCGGCGGCGCGGGCCTGCTTTATGGCATCGGCATTTTTGCCACTTTCCCTTATCAGGCATTTCATCAGTGCAAGTGTTGATTCTACCCGCTCTTTATAAGGTTTGAGCATGTGGGTTTCCGCCACATAGCCAATAACCTGAAATAGCGCCCCATAGCCTGTTGTAAAGCGTGGCCCTTCCAGGAAGGCAGCCCAGCCATTTTCTGGCGTATTGTCAAAGTTGTTGACATAGGGCACCATATTGTACCCGTCTTTTTTCATGCCCCTGTATAGCGCCGGGGTAAGGGTATTGTGCATGAGTGCGCCAGTGGCACCGCCAAGTTTTTCGTGCTGGGTTTCTATAAGCGTTATTATGTGCTGGTAGTCGGCGCCATCGCTTACGTGGTTATCTATAAAAACGGCCGGGTCCAGCTGCATAAATAGCTGCTGCAGGGTTTTAGATTCGTTGGCATCACATTTTATCATGTCGCGGTTCAGGTCCAGGTTCTGGGCATTGCCCCTGAAGCCATAGCTCTCCGGCCCGTTCTGTGTGGCACGGCTAAAACTGTTGCGGCTAAGTATGCCGCCTATGTTGTAGGCGGGTATTACTGCCAGCACTACATTGCCCGGCACGGTGTACTGGCCGTTGGCTATTTCGCGCATCAGTATCATGCTGGCATCAACGCCATCAGGCTCGCCGGCATGTATGGCATTGTTCACCAGTATTACAATTTTGCCCTCTTTAGCCCAGTGCGCTTTATTAAAATCCCCGTCGGCGCAGTAGTACATTACATGCACGGGGTAGTTGCCATCGGCCATGCCTGCTTTTTCCAGTTGCAGGGTATTAAAATCCTTATCCAGCTTTTTATAAAAATCAATGGCTTCCTTCAGCGTGGCCGTTTGTTTGCCGCCCGATGTTTCGAACGTTGTAGTATAAGTACCCTGCGCCCAAAGGCCTGCATAGGGCAGCAGCATAGCAGCAATAAAAAAGAAACGCTTCATGAAACAGCTTTTGTACGGGCAATGATACAAATTTCTGCGCTATGGTTGGCCGGGCAGTGGTATCGGGTGTTGGCAGGAAATGCAATGGTACGCTGCAAACATTAGGGCTTTTGGTGCTAGGCTTGCATTCCCGTTTGATTTGTTCTTGCTTTTTTCTTAATCTTGCCTTCTAAATATACCCATATGCGTTTTACTTATTTTTTATTCCTTATCATATTATTGCCTTTTGCAACTGTTTGCCGGGGGCAGGTTACCCAGGAAAAAATTGCCGAGTACCTGCGCAGCACCAAGTTGGTGGAGGAAAAAGAGGTGGGCGCCGTAATACTCTACGAAAGCAACAGGAACGAGCTGAGCGTAGAAAACAAACAATATGCCGCAACGCGGAAGGTGTACAAACTCATAAAAGTCTTAAAGGAAGAAGCCTTTAAGCTGGCCGATGTAAGTATAGTTTTCCCCCGGCGCATGTATAACAGCCAGGTCTATAATGTAAAAGCATGCACCTACAACCTGGAAGGGGGCACTGTGCAGAAAACCGTCTTGCCCGATTCAGATTTTTACCAGAATAAACTAACCCGAGATTTTTACCAGGTGAGCTTTACAATGCCCCGTGTGAAGGTGGGCAGCATTATAGAGTATTCTTACAATATTGTTTCGCCACTTTCTTTTGCGCTGCCCGATTGGGATATACAGGAGGAGTACCCCAAGCTGGTTTCGGAGTACATAGTATTCGATAAAACGGGCATTAATTTCGAAACTTATTCGCTCACCACCGGCAAGTGTACTACCTACAAAACTGAGGCTGAGCTGCGCAATTCAAATGATAATTTTTCTCATTATGATAATAATTGGTTTTACCTATGGGTAAGAAGGAATGTAAAGCCTTTGGAGAAAGAGCCATTTGTGCTGAATGTGGAGACTTACCGGGAGAAAATGGATGTCAGGCTGTTTTCAATGAACTGGTATGACTACAACACGAGTGCCTGGCGCTCAGACGAAGCTATTGCCGGCAGGGACCGCCATGTTTGCATGCTGGATACAATGGAAAAATTAATGCATAATAAAGAAAGCAAGCTGGAAAAGGCTAAGGCTGTTTACAATTATGTGCGCAACAACTTTAAGCTGAACAAGGAAAACGCGCTGCCATCGGCAGATGTAAGGAACGTTTTCAGGAGCAGGGAAGGGAATGAAGCCCAGATAAACCTGGTGCTGGTAGCCATGCTGAATGCGGCAGGCCTGGAGGCTTATATGCTTAAAACGGGTAGCAGGCATGGCGCTGCACCTTCCGCCAGGTATGTTATGCCCGAAAGGCTTGACTATACTGCATGCGCGTTGGTTATAGATAGTAATTTCATTTTGCTTGATGCCAGCGATAAAAACAACGTTTTTGGCTTGCTTCCTGTTTACTGCTACAATGGCTATGCCCGGGTTGTGAGCAAGGCTGGCGAATGCATTGCCCTTTCGCCAAATTTTATTGAAGATGTAAATGTACGCTCAGTAAAAATAACTATGGCCGATGACTCCACTCAGGATGTGGCTATGGTGTATAAAATGGGCATAATATCGTCGTGCGGGCTACGTAAGGAATTGGCGGAAAATAAGGCGGTAATAGGCCAGTACTGCGAAAAACTGCTGGCTGATGCCGGGGCGGAAGCAACCTTGGTTGGCAGTGAGGTAGAAAACCTGGCGAACCCCGATACCAACCTGCTGATTAAAGTCAATTACCGGATGAAATGCGCCATTAATGGGAATAAGTACTATTTCAACCCTTCGTTACTGAAAATGATGCAGGGTAACCCTTTTAACGCGCCCGGCAGGTACTTGCCAATAGAATTTCCTTACAGGAGCAGTAACGCCTTCTACCTGAATATTGCCCTGCCTAAGGGTTTTGTATTAGACTCAGTACCCAACCCTTCTGTGCTATCGTTGGAGGACGGCAAGGTAGAGTACAGGAAGAGCTACACCTACCTTCCCGAAATCAATACCCTTACTGGCAGCTCCACGCTTAAAAACACGGTTGTTTCTTTTAGTGCAAGCGAGCACCCTTATTTCAAAGCTTTTTACGAAGGCATACTACAGGAAGAAAATAAAGTACTGGAGTTTAAAAAGAAATAGGTGCGGGCGAAATCCGCAAAAGGGAAAGGTTCATGAAACAGCTTTTGTACGGGCAATGATACAAATTTCTGCGCTTCCTCAGCACCCGGTGGGTACCTATTATGTGTGGGCAGGGGCAAGCCCGGCCCCTACGGATTGCCGTAAAATGCAGCAATCAGGTTTACGCGCGTTAAACCCCCGTTAAACTAGTTGGCAGTAATTTTCTTATCTTGGGTGCTTCAATATATTTGCATTAATGAAAAAAATATTTCCTTTAATTGTTGTATTGATATCCCTTTCGGTGATTGGTATCTTATTCATACAGATGTCGTGGATAAATAACCAGTTGAAACTGAAGCATGACGAGTTTGAGCGCGGGGTAGATAATGCAATGAACCAGATAAGGGAGTCGGTACAGGGCACGTTTATCTACAAAACAGGCTTTGTAGTGGTCAATAATGAGTCGCGCGACAACTACCTGAAAAATAATTTTACCCTGCTGAATGGCTTTACCAACGATGAAATCAACGAAATCATCAACAAAAACCTCAAGCAGCAGAATGTTAAGTACCCGTTTGAGTTTTGTGTAGTCAATATCTTCAACAACATCATTTTCCAGTCCGATGGGTACAAGGTAACCACCATGCACAACGATTATGCTGCGGAACTATCCCCCAAGGATGCCCGGCGCTCGAAGGAAACCCTCTACCTGTCTATACACGAAAACCGCAACCAGGTAATAGGGGAGATGTGGTGGATGATAGCCGCATCAATAGTGTTTACCTGCATCATTATCCTGGCGTTTTTTGTAACGGTGCGTACCCTGTTTAACCAGAAGAAGCTATCGGAAATAAAGTCGGATTTCATCAATAACATGACCCATGAGCTTAAAACGCCATTGGCTACCATATCGCTGGCTATTGATGCGCTCACTAACGAAAAGGTGATTCATGATGCCGATAAGGTGAAGCTGTACAGCAGCATGATAAAGGAGGAGAACAAGCGTATGAATAAGCAGGTAGAAAAAATACTACAGGCGGCAAGGCTTGAAAAAGAAGAAATTAAGCTCAACCTCACCAATATTGACGCGCACCAGGCCATCAACAAGGTTTCAGATAACCTTGCGCTGCAGGTACAGGAAAAGGGCGGCACGCTGCAATTAAGGCTAAACGCCCACGACCATATTATACAGGCCGATGATGTGCATTTCTCCAATATCATCTTTAACCTGCTGGATAACGCCCTTAAATATTC
>CANBTK010000290.1 GCA_947372365.1 Flavipsychrobacter stenotrophus
AAAGGGCAACTGGAACGAAACAAAGGGCAAACTAAAACAACAATTTGCTATGCTCACCGATAACGACTTACTGCTGGTAGAAGGCAAGCAGGATGAAATGATAGGCCGCCTGCAAATAAAAATGGGTAAAACAAAAGAAGAAATACACAAAATTATAGCCGACCTCTAAGCAGCTTTTGCCGCCGTAACCACCATCTTCTTTTAAACCAGACTAAAACAATAAAAGTGAAACAAACAATTCTAACACTTAGTACCGCTGCGCTTATAACAGGCAGCCTCTTTTCAAGCTGTGGCACACCAACAGAAAAAACAACGACAATTGAAAAAACAACAACAACGATAGAGCCTGGGCAGCCTGACCCTGCACAGCAACAATACATTGCTGACATGGAAAGCTACAGAAAGGCTAATGCAGAACGTATAGCTGCTAATGAGAAAAGCCTCGCTGAGCTTAAAGTAAAAATAGAAACGGAAAAAGCTGATGCTAAAGCCGAAAGCAAAAAGAAGCTTGCAGAACTTGAAGAAAAGAACAACGAGCTGAAAAAGAAGCTTGATGAATATAAATACGATACAAAAGAAAATTGGGAGTCGTTCAAGTCAGAATTCGGGCATGATATGGATGGCCTGGGCAAGAGTTTCAAAGACATCACAGTCGATAACGTAAAATAGCCCCGGGGCAACAACAACAAGGCAGGCAGTACCGCCTGCCACAAACAAAACAAAAATGAAAAAAGCACTTATAGTATTATTGTTTGCGGCTGCTAAATTCAGCAACGTTGCTGCACAGGACGGTGAGCACCGCGAACGCGCAAAGAAAGACGTAGTAGTGGAACATTTGTTGATTGGGGTGAAAGCCGGCGCTAACTTCTCCAATGTGTACGACACACACGGCGAAAATTTTAAGGCTGACACCAAAATTGGGTTTGTGGCAGGCGGCTTCATTTCTATACCAATGGTTCGGTTTTTAGCAATTCAGCCTGAAGTATTGTTTTCTCAGAAAGGCTTCCATGCCACAGGCAATATATTGGGCAGCTCTTATGAATTTACCCGTACAACCGATTACCTGGATATACCTATCTTCCTTGCCTTCAAGCCAACGACTTCTGTAACTTTACTTGCCGGCCCACAGTACTCTTACCTGATGAAGCAAACCGATGTATTCAAGAATGCAACTACAACCATAGAGCAGGAAAAAGAATTCGGCAATGACAACGTGCGTAAGAACACGCTATGCCTCGTAACCGGTATCGATGTTAACCTTTACCATGTAGTACTTGGCGCCAGGGGCGGTTGGGACGTAAGGAATAACAATGGCGATGGAACATCGTCAACTCCGCGTTATAAAAACATGTGGCTGCAAGCCACGGTTGGCTACAGGTTCTAATTCTCTGAAAATCGATAATTACGCACATAAACTATTTAAAATGACTATGAAGAAATTCAACATTGCAGCGATTCTGCTGCTTACGCTACTCAGCACGGCCAGCTATGCTAAAGAACAGAAAAACGGTGAGAATTACGGCCACACCCTTAACCTGGGCCTGGGCCTCGGCTACTATGGTTATGTTGGGCACTCATTGCCCGTACTGCACGTAGACTACGAGTTCGATGTGGCTAAGAGCTTTACGCTTGCCCCTTTCATAGGCTACTACTCTTACTCCGAAAACTACTACTGGGGCAACCCGCACTACCCGTACAAAAATTATAGCTACCGCGAAACAGTTATTCCGCTAGGCGTTAAAGCGACCTATTATTTCGACAGGATATTGGGTGCAAGCCCAAAATGGGATTTCTACCTTGCCGGCTCACTTGGCTTTGCTATCGTAAACAGGTCATGGGATAACGATTACTATGGCGACAAATCAGTTTCCGGCGGTGCTACCCCACTTTATATTGACCTGCACATTGGCACAGAATACCACATCAGCAGGAAAGCCGGTTTGTTCCTTGACCTTTCAACCGGGGTATCCACTGTAGGCGTTGGCATCCACTTATAAATAAGTGAATCCACTCGGGTTACCGGATAATCCAAACAGTTTTCATATTATTAAATAACTAAATCATAATCACCATGGGAAACTTATTATACATTGTAGCGGTTATTCTTGTACTCGGCTGGGCAATCGGCTTTATAGGGTTCAATGTAGGCGGCATTATCCATATCCTGCTGGTTATCGCCCTTATTGCGGTAATACTCAGGATCATACAGGGCCGAAGGATACTTTAAAAAATGTGGAAAAATGAAAAAAGCGCTATGGCCGGGAGGCTGTAGCGCTTTTGTTTATATCAAAAATACCGAGGTAAATAAAAATGAGCCCACCCTCTTCCCGAAGAGGGCTTTACATAGAAAAAGCCCCAATTAAGGGGCTTTTATCTTGAATCCTCAGTGACCGCGTCAGGATTCAAACCTGAAACCTTCTCATCCGTAGTGAGATGCTCTATTCAGTTGAGCTACGCAGCCATTCCCGTTTTGGGAGTGCAAAGATATAAAACAAGCTGTATTTTTACAAATTCTTTTTTCAGGGTTTTCCGTTTTAACTCCTAAAAGTTTGTTAACACATGCATATTGAGATTTGGTCTATAGGTAAAGAGAGCGATAAATTCATAGAAGAAGGCATCCGCTACTACTTCCAGAAGGTGATGCCATGGAATACAGTTGAGCTGGTAATTTTACAAATACCCAAAAAAGCCGCCACTACCGACCCTGCCCGTGCCAAGCTACAGGAGGAAGAAATGCTGCTGA
Source organism: Flavipsychrobacter stenotrophus (assembly GCA_947372365.1). Classification (GTDB taxonomy): domain Bacteria; phylum Bacteroidota; class Bacteroidia; order Chitinophagales; family Chitinophagaceae; genus Flavipsychrobacter; species Flavipsychrobacter stenotropha_D. The sequence continues at coordinate 2,744 of CANBTK010000290.1, forward strand.
AAAAATTACAGCCCACCCACTACCTTATCTTGCTCGATGAAAAGGGCAAGATGCTCACATCCCCTCAATGGGCCCAACAGTTTCAGCAATGCATGAACCAGGGCGTAAAAACAGCGGTAATACTTATAGGTGGTGCATTTGGCGTAACAGAAAATGTAAAAAAAAGGGCCAATCAATGCTGGTCGCTATCTGCCCTGGTATTCCCGCACCAATTGGTGCGCCTTATGGTAGCCGAGCAGGTTTACAGGGCATTCAGTATTTTAAATAACTCTCCCTATCACCACTCTTAGGGGCCATGATTCTTATCATAATGTTATTGCAATTTTTGTGGCACATAGTTTTTGACTTTTGAATATCTTCGCACCCTCAAAACAAATATACAGAGTATGAAAATAACCATGCAGCATGGTGTGTTAAACGTTCCAGACAACCCGACAATACCTTTTATAGAAGGCGATGGCATAGGCCCTGACGTATGGAGTGCAAGTAAAATGGTTATTGATGCCGCAGTTGAGAAAACCTACAAAGGCGCAAGGAAAATAGAATGGAAAGAAATACTTGCAGGAGAAAAAGCTTTTAACCAAACCGGCGAATGGCTCCCAAAAGAATCACTGGACATTGCTAAAGAATACCTTATTTCTATCAAAGGCCCACTTACCACGCCAGTTGGAGGCGGTATCAGGTCGCTGAACGTAGCTATGAGGCAGGAGTTGGACCTATATGTATGCCTTCGCCCCGTAAAGTGGTACAAAGGCGTACCATCGCCTGTTGTACACCCCGAAAATGTAAACTTTGTCATTTTCAGGGAAAACACTGAAGATATTTATGCAGGCATAGAGTATGCCAACGGCAGCCCTGAAGCTAAAAAGTTACTGGACTTCCTTACCAACGAGCTGGGTGCTGGCAAAAAAATACGCTTCCCCGAATCTTCTGCCTTTGGCATTAAGCCGGTATCGAAAGAAGGCAGCGAGCGCCTGATACGCGCCGCAATAAAATATGCCATCGAAAATAAGCTGCCATCAGTAACTATTGTTCATAAAGGCAACATTATGAAGTACACCGAAGGTGGCTTTAAAATGTGGGGCTACGAACTGGCTGAGCGCGAATTTGCCGACCAGGTATATACCTGGGGCCAATGGGAAAATGCAAAAAAGACCCAGGGCGAAGACGTGGCTAATGCCAAATTAAAAAATGCACAGGTACTGGGCAAGCTCATTGTAAAAGATGTAATTGCCGATAACTTCCTGCAGCAGATACTGCTGGCACCACAAGATTACTCGGTTGTAGCCACACTGAACCTTAACGGCGACTATATATCTGATTCAGCAGCAGCTGCGGTTGGTGGCATAGGCATATCGCCCGGCGCCAATATAAACTACCTTACCGGCCATGCCGTTTTTGAAGCCACCCACGGTACTGCGCCACGTTTTGCCAACACCAACACCATGAACCCATCTTCGCTGTTGCTGAGCGGGGTAATGATGCTGGAGTATATGGGCTGGACTGAAGCTGCGCAGAACATAGAGCAAGCACTGGCAACTACCATTATGAGGAAAAGGGTTACAGTTGACTTCTATAACCTGATGAACGATGCTACTTTGCTTAAAACCAGC
>CANBTK010000291.1 GCA_947372365.1 Flavipsychrobacter stenotrophus
TCGTTACGTGCCTGCAGGCGCATCATAGACACCTCGGGGGCTACATCAATAAACAACGTAATATCCGCCTTCAGCAGGCTGGCACTCATGGCATTGGCGGCTATGACCCAGTCCATATCCATATGTGTGCCATGGTAGGCGTATGACGAGAAATAGTACCTGTCTGTAATTACTGTATAACCTTGCTCCAGTTTTTTAATAACGCCGTTTTCAGTATTGAGCAAGTGGTCAAGGCGGTCCGCAACAAACAAGCCTGCTATCGCACGCTCATCCATTTTCATCTCCCCCCTTAGTATACTCCTTATCATGCTGCCAATAGGCCCGTTGGTAGGCTCAAAGGTGGTATAAACCTTGTGCCCGCTGGCAGCCAATTGCTGCTCCAGCATTTTAGCCTGAGTACTTTTACCGCTGCCATCAATACCTTCAAGCGCTATAAATAAATTATCTTTCATGCGTTAGTTTATGGGCTGCAAATTAGTGCTATTTTTCCCTTTTAGTTTTGGTTGGCTTTCAAAATTTGATGTTGCCTTATTCGCCCCCGCTCCCATTCAGCCATTTATTCAGTGCTATAGTTTCCATTGCTTCCTTTACATCGTGCGCCCTTAAAATACTGGCACCTTGCTGCAGGGCTGCCATGTGCAGGGCTGTTGTACCGTTAAGGGCATGCTCTGGGTTTACCTTCAGCGCTTTGCAAATCATTGATTTCCGCGAGAGGCCAGCAAGCACCGGCCTGCCCAGTATACGGAAAACATGCATATCGCGCAGCAGGCTAAAATTATGCTCCAGCGACTTCCCAAAGCCAAAACCAGGGTCTACAACCACATCGGTTATCCCCGCCGCAGTACATTCATCGCATAATTGCCTAAGATAATCCAGCACCTCACCTACGACATTGCTGTAGGCTGGGTTATGCTGCATGGTTTCGGGCGTGCCCTGCATATGCATAGCTATGTAGGGTACTTTTAGCGCAGCCACTGTTGCCAGCATGCTACCGTCGAACCTGGCACCACTCACATCGTTAATTATTGACGCGCCTGCACCTACTGCCGCCTTTGCAACGAGGGCATTATAGGTATCCACCGACAGCCACACCTCTGGGAATGCTTTGTGAATGGCTTCAATTGCAGGCAAAACCCGTTCCATCTCTTCGCCTGAGCTTATTATTTTTTCCCCCGGCTTAGTGCTGGCTCCACCCACATCCAGTATCGTTGCCCCCTGCGCCAGCATTTTTTCAGCATTCTTCAGCAAGCCATCTATGCCGCTATCCTGCCCCTTGTTAAAGAAACTATTGGGCGTTGCATTGAGTATGCCCATTACTACGGGTGCCGACAAATCGAGTATCCGCCCTTTGCTTTGCAGGGTAGCCGAAATTGGTAACTGCAACGAATTATTAACCATCTATAGCCCTAACTGTTAAAGGTTTGTTTATACTTAAATACCGTGTAACCAATTGCTGCTTACACGCATTTATAATGGTAAAGTTAGCGGTTATAAAAAACAACGCACCGCAAACCAGCAACATATTAGTGTTTATTTTTAGTGCCGGTATTTGGGTAGGGTTCGGAAAGTAGTTTACAACTTGTAATAAAATTTTAAAAAACTTCAATTTAGGTGCTTATTTCTATTCTATTAATGGAATGATTGCTATTTTTACAGCAATAGGGTAACACTTTTAAACTCAAAGGCTTAACACAATTTATATAGATGAAATATATTCTCTGGATCTTTAGGATAGCACTTGGTTGCTTATTTATTTTCTCAGGCCTTGTAAAAGCCAACGACCCCCTGGGACTGGCTTACAAAATGAATGAAATTTTTGAAGTCTGGAACATGAACTGGCTGGCGAATTATTCGTTTGGCTTTTCTGTTACTATGATCGCTTTTGAAGTGGTTGCTGGCGTTGCGATGATAGTGGGCAATTCGTTCAGGCTTTGGATTAGCTTGATGGTGCTCATGAATGCGTTCTTCCTTTTCCTTACCTGGTATATCTGGACATCGGGCAAGGTAAAGGAGTGTGGCTGTTTTGGCGACTGCCTTAAAATTTCCAATTCCGAAACCTTTTATAAAGATGTGGCGCTCACGGTTATTGCCATCGTTCTCTTTATATTCAGGTACAGGGTTTTCCCTCTGTTTAAAAAGGACAAAGTCAACATAGCCGTTGTTTCAGCAGCAGCATTATTCATTATCGGTTTCCAGTGGTGGACACTGCACCACCTGCCTTACCACGATTGCCTGCCTTATAAAGTTGGTAACAATATCTATGAAAAAATGCAGCCTGCCGAAAACTCAACGGCAGCGGTTTATAATACTATCCTTACCTATGAAAAGAATGGCGTGAAGAAAGACTTCACCAGCGAAGAGTTTAACTCCCAAAAAATATGGGAGGACCCTAAGTGGAAATTTGTGGATAGTAAATCAACGCTCGTAAAAGAAGCTACCGGCCAGCCTGAAATACCCAGTGACTTTGCCCTCACCAGCCTTGACGATGACGATATGACTAAGGCAGTGCTCACTGCAAAAGGCTATACATTTATGTGGTTTGTAAGGGAGCCGGCTAAGGCCCACCTGGAACCTAAGTATATGGAGCGCCTGCTGAATATCGTAAGTAAAGCCAATGCCATGAAGGTGAAGTTCTACGTACTTTGCTCATCTGGCCCTGAAATGTGTAAAACTTACCAAGAAGCATGGAATATGAAAGATGCTACATTCCTGATGCTTGACCAGACAGTGAGCAAAACCGCCATGCGTTCTAACCCGGGCTTAATGCTGATAAAAGACGGCGTTGTAGTACATAAGTGGAGCTATATGGACTACCCTAAAGACATTGTTTTAGACAACGGGGAATTACTTTGTAAGTAGTGGCCCGCTTTTTAATAAAGCGCCTTGGTTACAGCCTGCTCATATTGTGGGGTGTTGTAACCATGGTTTTCTTGCTGTTCAATGCACTACCCGGCGACCCGTCACGGCTTACCCTTGGGCAGCGCACCGACCCTGCATCAATTGAAAATGCGCGCAAGGAGCTCAACCTTGGGCAACCATTAGCAGCCCGGTATTTCTTTTACCTTAACGGCTTATCGCCCATCGGCCTTATAGCGAGGGACAGTGCTGTGGTGGCACAATACAACCCTGTTGTGCTGTTACCCGTTACCGCCAACATAGGCCTAACGCTAAAATGGCCGTACCTGGGCCGCTCTTACCGCACGCACAAACTTGTAGGCGCTATACTCACCGAGGCTTTGCCCGGCACTGCCCTGCTGGCGGTTACGGCTATGCTGCTGGCAACAATAGGCGGCATAGCGCTGGGGGTTATTGCTGCGCTGAAAAAAGGTTCGTGGCTTGACTCTTCTGCTATTGCAGCCAGCGTAGCTGGTATTTCTATGCCCTCTTTTTTTGCGGCACTCGTTATCGCCTATGTTTTTGGCTACTTGCTGCACAGCTATACCGGGCTAAACATGACCGGCAGCCTTTGGCAATACAGCCCATATACCGGCAGGCACCTGGCCCTGAAAAACCTGGTTCTGCCCGCAATAGCACTGGGCATCCGCCCCATGGCCATTATTTCGCAGCTTACCCGCAGCTCTATGCTCGATACCCTTTCGCAGGATTATATCCGTACTGCAAAAGCTAAAGGGCTGCCAACCCGCCAAATAATCCTTCGCCATGCACTGCCCAATGCCCTTAACCCGGTTATCACTGCTATTTCGGGATGGCTGGCAGAACTGCTTTCGGGTTCGTTTTTTATAGAGTACATTTTCGGGTGGAAGGGCGTAGGCAAGATAACGGTTGATGCACTGGATAAATTCGATTTCCCCTTGGTTATGGGTGCGGTGCTGCTTACCTCCTTCATCTTCATTGTTGTCAACTTGCTTACCGACCTGCTCTATGCCTTGCTCGACCCAAGGGTAAGGCTAGGCTAAGCCGCCAGCGTGCACTACCCCAAAAAGAACGACAATAAAAAAGGTGGCAACATTGCCACCAGTTATACTAATGTGCCTGCCGCTGGCATAGCGAAAACCAGTTGCCGGAATCATCTTTGCACAGTGCTTCTATGCCGTAAAACTCCTGCTTGGGCTCTTTCTTAAATTCTACTCCCTTGGCCTTCAGTTCTTCGTAGGTGGCATAGATGTCGTCGCACTCAAACACACCAATACCGAAAGTACCGCTTTGCACCAGGCCGCGCAGCTGCTCGGCTACTTCTTTTTTAAACATCATACCCTCTTGTAAACCCATAAGGATAATTTCCATCTCAGGCTGCAAAGGGGGGCAAACAGTAAGCCACCGCATTCCGGGGCCCATAGGCATATCGGTATGCACTTTAAAGCCCAGCTTATTTACATAAAAATCGTAAGCGCTG
>CANBTK010000292.1 GCA_947372365.1 Flavipsychrobacter stenotrophus
CGCGGCGATTGCGATGCCAGTATTATCCGGTTCAATGTTAATAGTTGTTTGTAAAGTGGTAAACAATAAGTGAGCAGATGCCCGATATCATAATTATTTTTAACCAACGGCTGGCTACATGGTAGTGGGCGGTGGTGTGCGTGCGGCTAACAAAGTAACACCACCATGCCAGCGGCGCAACAATAAAAGCGACTGTATAGGCTGCTAAAATTAAATTGGCATGCTGCACCAGGTAGCCAGTAATTACCACCAGGCTTGCCAGCGTAATGCCTCCCAGCACCTGTGCGAAAATTGCTGAAAACTGCAGCCCCATTTTTATGGGCATAGTTACACAGCCCTGCTCGGCATCGCCAATAAAATCTTCCATATCCTTTACTATCTCCCGCATCCACGTGAGCATAAAGGCAAAAAAAGCGTAGCAATAGAGAATCCAGTCGGGCTTAATGGGTTGGAGATGTATTGAGAGGATATTACGCTTCATATGCACCTCGTTCATGGCTGGTTCGTAAACTGCTAATACAATTACCGCAAGGGCTGTAAGTATCGCAACAACTATATTGCCAGTGATAAACTGCCGTTTAAAATGGGTGGAATAAAACCATAAAAGCGCAATACATATTACCTGAAGCATAACCCATTCCAGGTGGTGCGCACCGAGGGCAACTGACGCAGCCAAGGCTAGCCCGGCAATGTTTAGGATGACGTGTGCTAGAATAGCCGCTTTCAGAGGTATCTTCTTTTCCAGCACCACTTTTCCAGGCCGGTTAATGATGTCTATTTTAATGTCGAAATAGTCGTTGATGATGTAGCCAGCGGCGGCGATCAATACCGTAGAGCCAGCCAGCGGGAGAAAGTCCGCAATAGCCCCGAATCTCCAGAAATTGCCGCTATCATAGATAAGGCAATACCATACCACCAACTGTGTAAAAAACACAATCAGCAGGTTTTTCCAACGTATCAGCCTCAGCCAGTTTTTCATTATTGCTTAAAGCTAAGATTTGGCGTGCAACTTACAAAAACGGCATTGCATTGCAGGCAATGCGGCTGGCAGGGTATGTTAAACTTTTATGTGCATCCCCGTTTATCTTGCCAACAGGGCCGCTTAGTTGGCACTAACCGCTTATGGTTTACAACTAATGTTCTTATCTTCGCCGCCGGATAAATATAATTTTTTATGGCTGATCGTGTTTATGACAATATATTACAAACGATAGGTAATACACCACTGGTTAGGTTAAACAGGGTAGTCGCTGACTTGCCTTGTAAAGTATATGCCAAAGTAGAAACTTTTAACCCCGGCAACAGCATTAAGGACCGTATGGCCCTTAAGATGCTTGAAGTTGCGGAAAAAGAAGGCAAAATAAAGCCTGGTGGCACCATTATAGAAGGCACCAGCGGCAATACCGGTATGGGCCTGGCGCTTGCAGCCATTATAAAAGGCTACAAATGCATTTTTGCAACTACCGACAAACAAAGTAAAGAAAAGGCTGATATACTTAAGGCCCATGGCGCTGAAGTAATTGTATGCCCTACCAATGTGGACCCCGAAGACCCTAGGTCTTACTACCAGGTAGCGCGCAGGCTGCAAAAGGAAATACCTAATTCATGGTACGTAAACCAGTATGATAACCTGGCCAACCGCCAGGCGCACTACGAGCAGACTGGCCCTGAAATTTGGAAGCAAACCGAAGGCAAGGTGACGCACCTGGTTGTGGCATCGGGCACAGGCGGCACTGTTGTAGGCACCGGCAGGTACCTTAAAGAACAAAACCCTAACATACAGGTTTGGGCTATTGACACTTATGGCAGCCTGCTTAAAAAATGGCACGAAACCGGCGAACTGGATATGAATGAGGTGCACCCTTACATATCGGAAGGCTTTGGCGAAGATTTCCTGCCTGAAAACTATGACCGCAACGCAATAGACCATTTTGAAAAAGTAACGGATAAGGATGGCGCTGTAATGGCCCGCCGCATTACTAAGGAAGAAGGCATTTTCATTGGTTACTCAGCTGGCTCTGTAATTGCAGGCCTGCGCCAGATGAAGGATAAGCTGAAGAAGGACGACCTGGTAGTGGTAATTTTTCATGACCATGGCAGCCGCTATGTAGGCAAGATTTATAACGATGAGTGGATGCTGGACCGCGGCTTCCTGGAAGTGAAGACCGTGCGCGACCTGCTGGGTGGCCTGGGCCGCAGGAGGCTGGTAACTATTGACGAAAACAGTAAGGTTGCTGACGCACTGGAGCTGATGAAGAAGTATGATATAGAGCAGTTGCCAGTAATGATGAACAATGAAATGACCGGCTCACTTACGCAGGCAGGCTTGTTCAAAAAACTGATAGAAATTGTGGATGTGCGCGACCAGCTGGTAGGCGACGTTATGGAGCATAAACTACCAGAGGTGGATATGGATACTGCCCTGGAGCGCCTTACGCACTATATAGATAAGGATAATGGCGCTGTGCTGGTGCGCGACGAAGGCGGCCAATATAATATACTTACCAAGTATGATATTTTAAATGCATTTTCAAAGGGTTAATTACCTTTTGAAAATGTATGTACATGCAATTTATTTTTTATAAAGGGCTAGGCTTTTAAACATTTTCATGTTATTTTTATTGCAATAAAGCAATTGCCCCGGCAATGGCATCAACCAACTACTCCATAAATTGCGCGATATAAAGGTATTTTTTAGTGATATTTTCCGGAAGCCACCCATTTTGTTTCCGTTAGTTGCTGTTTTTCATGTAGTGTGCCTGGTTGTTTCGTTAATCAGTTTAATACAACAACCAGGTTCTGCTACGGGCCTTGAGGTGGCCTGGATGCTGGGTTATACGCTTTTTTGGGTGGGTGTGGCTGATTTGCGCAAGTGGGGCGCACTGGGTTATATAGGCACCACTGTGGTGAGCATAGTGGTCTGGTATATGGCTTATGCCCATGGGCATAGGGCGCTTGATGGCAGCCCGATTTTTATTATAGATATTTTGTTTTGTTTTTTCATAATGTTTTATTTTAAGCGGTTTAGGTAGATGGAGCGTACAGTTATTGACATGACTGGCAGGGAAGTTGGGGTGAGCCTTTCACCTCAGCGCATTGTTTCGCTTGTCCCCTCGCAAACAGAGTTATTATATTACCTTGGCCTGCAGGACGAAGTAGTGGGCATTACTAAATTTTGTGTGCATCCCGAAAAGTGGTTCAGGGAAAAAAAGAGGGTAGGCGGCACCAAGTCGTTGCACCTGGACGTTATCAAAGCCCTGCGGCCCGACCTGATACTCGCGAACAAAGAAGAAAATACACAAGAGCAGATTGATGATTTGGCTAAGTCGTTCCCGGTATGGGTATCGGACATACAAACCGTTAATGATGCCATGTGCATGATACGCAATGTGGGCGTGCTAACGGGCACAATGTCTGCTGCAATAGAACTGGACCGTGTGCTGAAAGCTGGCTACAAAATGCTGGGCAAGGGGCACCAACCCAAAAAGGTAGCTTACTTTATTTGGCATAACCCGTGGATGTCGGTTGGTGGCGACACTTTTATCAGTGATATGATAAGCCGCATGGGCTGGGTGAATGTGCTGAAAAATGAATTCCGTTACCCGCACCTGAGTATTGAAGATATTGCCGCGCTTGATGTGGACCTCGTATTGCTATCGTCAGAGCCCTACCCATTTAAAGAGCAGCATATTGCCGAAATAAAGGAAGCCCTGCCCAATGTAGATGTAAAGCTGGTAGATGGCGAGATGTTCAGTTGGTACGGCAGCCGTATGCTCGATGCAATAGATTATTTCAAAGGCCTGGCAAGGGAACTGGTTGGTTAATTGAACATGTTGTAATTGCCGGGCAGCAAAGCCCGGAGGTAGTAAATTTACTTACAAAAACTTTGATAGCATGAACCCGAATATGTTGTTAACCTGGATGCCCAACGGGGTAGAGGCTGTAATACTTATTGTGCCCATCGCCATTGTGGTACTGATTATAAGGTCGGTAAAACGGAAGGGCAAGGCCAAAGTAAAGAAATTTTAAGGGTTTGCCTTCAGGCATTAGCCTTATAGTCCTAACGTTGCCCTTTTGCTTCCAGCATGCTAATTTCTTTAGCCTTCGCGAGGAATTCCGATGCAAAAATGAATGCGTTCAGTTTCTCATCTTTGCTGAAAATGATTTCTTTGTTTGAGCCTTCCCACTGTTTGTAGCCCTGGTACATATATACAATATGGTCGCCATATTCCATTACAGTATTCATGTCGTGGGTATTTACCACGGTGGTAATATTATATTCGGTAGTTATCTCCTTTATCAGTTTATCTATCACCAATGATGTTTGCGGGTCGAGGCCGGAATTGGGTTCGTC
>CANBTK010000293.1 GCA_947372365.1 Flavipsychrobacter stenotrophus
TCGTTGGTACGCATACGGGTAGCCAGCAGGCTCTGGTGCGCATCGCGCATGGTGGTATCGGTATAGTGCAGCTTTTTTTCGTTCTTCAGCCATTCGCTGAATTTGTCAGGCCCCAGTTCCGTCAGTAAATCTTTGGTGCCCTTAGGGTAGGGTACATGCGTATCTACAGGTGGTAAAACAGGCTTTTCAAAAACTTTGCTATCGTCTTTCAGTTTGGGGTTAACGTCCGGGTTGCCATTTACAGTCACATCGGCCAGGTAGTTGAGCATCCTGGTGCCGCGGTCTTTGCGCTCTGTAAAGGTAAACAGCTCTGGATGCTCCTGTATGAAATTTACGGTGGCTTTGCCTGTTACAAAATCTTCGCAGGTTATCAGGTTTTCAAGGAACTGTATGTTGTTTTTTACGCCCCGAATCCTGAACTCTTTCAGCGCACGCTGCATTTTAAGCGTAGCTTCCCTCAGGTTTTTGCCCGATGTGCTCACTTTTACCAGCATGGAGTCAAAGAAGGGGCTGATTTTCATGCCCGGATAGGTGCTGCCTTCATCCAGCCTTACGCCAAAGCCTGTAGCATTGCGGTAAGTAACCAGGGTGCCATAGTCGGGCTTAAAGCCGTTTACCGGATCTTCGGTAGTGATGCGGCACTGCATAGCAAACCCAACTTTAGGTATTGTAGCCTGGTCGCCAAGCCCTATTTCAGGGTCGGATAAACGGAAGCCTGAAGCAATGAATATTTGTGTTTTTATGAGGTCTATGCCTGTTATCATTTCGGTAACGGTATGCTCCACCTGTATGCGTGGGTTTACCTCTATGAAATAGATATTTTCATCGGCATCTACCAGGAATTCAACTGTGCCCAGGTTGTTATAGTTTACGGCAGCAGTGATTTTTTTGGCGTAGCCGTACAGTTTATCGAGCGTTGTTTGTTGCAGGGTTACCGATGGCGCAATTTCCACCACCTTCTGGAAGCGGCGCTGCACGGAGCAGTCGCGCTCGTACAAGTGTACTATGTTGCCGTAGCTATCGGCCGCTATCTGCACTTCTATGTGCTTGGGGCGGTCCACAAATTTCTCCAGGAAAACGGTATCGTCGCCAAATGCGTTTTTGGCTTCGCTGCGGGCTTCGTGGAACGATTTTCTCAGTTCTTCGTCATTGCGCACTACCCTCATGCCGCGCCCGCCGCCGCCCGATGCGGCCTTCAGCATCAGTGGGTAGCCTATCCTTTGGCCTTCGCTCAGGGCTGTAGCCTCGTCGGTAAGTGCAGCAATACTGCTTTCTATAAGTGGGATGCCAGCCTTGAGGGCTACTTCTTTGGCGGTAACTTTGTCGCCAAGGGCTGCCATAGCTTCAGGGCTTGGGCCTACGAAAATGATGCCGTTGTTTTTACATTTTTGTGCAAAAGTGGCGTTCTCTGACAGGAAGCCATAGCCGGGGTGTATGGCATTGGCACCACAATCAAGCGCTACCTCTATTATTTCGTCCATATCCAGGTATGGCTTCAGCGGGTCTTTGTCTGAGCCTACCTGATAGGCTTCATCCGCCTTGTAGCGGTGCAGGGAGTACCTGTCCTCGTATGTATAAATGGCTACTGTTGGTATATTCAATTCTGCTGCCGCGCGCGATATGCGTATCGCTATTTCCCCTCTGTTTGCAATCAGTAACTTCTTTATATTCATACGAGTGTAAGCCTGCCATAACCGGCAGTAAGTTTTTGGTGGTTAACGAATCAGGTGCGGTGAAGGTGTTGAAGGGCTGGAGCTGGCTCCGGTCACAAAGGTACTTTTTCGCTGGGTATTTTAATAGTACAATTGTGTTATAAAAATATGACTAGCGTCATTTTGTTACGCAAAAGCGGCTGGTTTTCGCCAGCCGCTTTTATACGCATTTTTGTTATTTTATTTCTTTGTGCCCTGCACTTGCCAGGCGGCCATAAACTGAAGCAATTTATAACAGTGAGGTTCTGGTTAGCTCTTGGGCAAAAGTTAAGCGGTGATTGATTAATGCTGCACCTGAACTTTGTTAGTATAGTTGAGCGCACTTCCTTTGACATTAATGATATACAGCCCGTTAGCAAAACCGGAAAGGTCTATCTGTGTAGCACCGGTTCCGTTCATATTGATGGTAGAACGGTATATTTCGTTGCCTGTAATATCAGATAATGTGATGGCCGCGTTTTCAATAGTTGCAGCGCTCCACAGGATATTCAATTTGCTGCTAACCGGGTTAGGGTAGGCGGCAATGGTAACATCATTGTTAGCCAGGGTTACTACATTTACGAAGATAGGCGTTATGGTTTTTGACACAGTATGCTGTACAAAGCTTGCTGCGGTCAAAGATGGCGCACTGGCTGTAAGGTTGATGCCTGTATATGCGAAAGTGCGGTAGTTTAATGCCTCAGGGAATATCATATAAGTTTGCCCTACAGGTAGGTTGCTAAAAGAGTAGTTGCCGCTGGCGTCAGTCTTTACCTTTTGCACCATTGTATTGGTTGTGGTGTTGACTGCGTACATCTGCAAGCCAACAGCTGGTATGCTGGTTGAAGTGCCTTTGTTAGCGCCAGTTGTTACATTGCCGCCTATAAAGCCAGGGCCGGTTGTAACCGCACCGTATGCCATGTGTATATCTTTATTGATATCGGCAGTGCCTGATGTATGGTTGATAACGTTAGCTGTGTACCAGTAGTAGCTGGTATCGTGGTAGGTAGGTATATAGCCTGTAGTGCTGGAGAAAGTATCAATGACGGCAGCTTTAACCCTGTAAGAATCTGTAGCAGGGGATGCGAACTGGTAGAAGGCGCTTGTGCCGCTGCAGGTGAGCATAACAGAGTCAACCGCCTGTAAAATCATGGTTGAGCTGTTATAGGTGATGAGCCATACTTTTATATTGCCATAGAAAGAGCCGCTGCCTAACACTACGTTACCAGATATGCCGCCAAAAGCAGACACAGTAACGGTTGTAGTTGTGGTAACGGTACCGCCACAGCCGGTTACAGAATAAGTGATGGTAGCAGTGCCCGGGCTTACGCCATAAACAAGGCCAGTTGAAGCGTTGATGCTTGCAATGCCTGAAGCGCTTGAGCTCCATGTGCCACCTGTAACAGCATCGTGCAGGGCAGTTGTTGCGCCTACGTTAACGGCTGTTGTACCGGTAATAGTGCCTGCGCTGGTAGATGCAGAAACCGATACGTACTTAATAGCTGTCATTGTGCCGCATGAGCCTGAAACAGAGTAAGTGATTATGGCGGAGCCGGCAGTAACACCTGTTACAACGCCGCTACCTGCGCCTACTGTCGCTACAGATGCATTGCTGGAACTCCATGTGCCACCAGTAGTAGCAATAGTAAATGTAGTAGAAGACCCAGCACAGATATATGATGAGCCATAAATAGAATCGGTAAGGGAGGTAGAGGCTACAGTAAGGGTTGCTGTAGCGGAACAACCTGTACCTAAGGTATAATAAATGGTACTTGTGCCAGAATGAACCGCTGTCGCGATGCCTGTAGCAGCGCCTATGGTGGCTACATACATGTTTGAGCTGCTCCAGGTACCGCCTGATGTAGCATTAGACAGTGTAACTGTAGAACCAGGGCAAAGTGAAGATGGGATGCCGGTAATGGCTGCTGGTGCTGCTGATACAGTAAACGCGGCAGTAACGTAGGAAGACCCCAATGTGTAAGTAATGGTTGCAGAACCCGCGGCAACGCCATATACTGCGCCGCTGGTGCTGTTAATTGTGGCTATAGAGGTATTGCTGCTGCTCCATGTGCCTCCGGTTGCGCCAGAGTCAATAAGGGTAGTCATGTTGCCGATGCAGGTGCCGAAAATGCCAGTGATAGGGGGCAAGGCGAAGCTGGCAACAGACAGGAGCAATGCCGCCAGCGTGAATAATAGATTTTTTTTCATTTTAATAGATTTTGGTTGAGCGGTTAAAAAAGTTTTAATTGTTCGTACTATTAATGACGATAAATGGGCTAACAACGTTAGAATGCTGCAAATATATTTGTTATTAAATTATTATGCAACTTTTGGTTAATACAATAAGAAAAGCGGCTGGTTTTCGCCAGCCGCTTTCTTATTCAGTTTGCATTTATTGTGGAGGCAGGCTCATTTATAATTTACCATGAAATATTTTATTATAGTTCAGTATTAACGGGCATTTTCAGCCCCGCACCCCGAATTGCCCTGCTGTGTTCATTTCACCAAAGGTATTTTTGTAATTATACAATTTCAATGCCTTTAACCTGCAAGCAGCTTATATAAAACACTATTTCGGTTAATAACAAATGACGTTGAAACTTATTGACTTAGTGCCGCTGAGCGTGCCGGTACTAGTAAAAGTTACCGGATATGTGCC
>CANBTK010000294.1 GCA_947372365.1 Flavipsychrobacter stenotrophus
TCCTCGATGCCGAATTTACGGTTCAAGACATACAGGAGCTCATAAGCCTGCAAGACCGCCTGCTGGCATCGGCAGGCAACCGTGCCCCGGCTGAAGTTAGGGAACAACTTGCCTACACCACTGATGTGGATGGCTATGTACTGTCAATAACCAATAAACTAAGGACAATAACCGGCTTCGGCAATGACGCCCTTATTGGTAAGCAATACCCGTTTGCATACGATGCACTGGCCAGGGAAAACGCAATTGAGTTCTACCAGGCACAATTGCATGAAGTGATAGAGAAAACCACCTACCAGCTACCCGTAAAAACGAAGGCTGGCGAGAAATTGTGGATGGAGCAGGTGGCTGAGTTTACCCTGGATGGCAGCAATATAATAGGCTTTAAGTTTACCCTGCAGGATATCACTGAAAAGAAAAAAGTGGAGGAAGGTTTGCAGGCTGCTGCTGCAATGGCAGAAGAAGCGCAAAACGCTCAGCAGGCACTGCTGGGAAAAGTAAATTTTGATGTGCGCACGCCGCTTAATGGCGTTATAGGGCTGGTGAACTTATTAAGCACTACCCAGCTATCCATTGAGCAAAAAGTGCTATTGGGTGGTATCAAAGAATCGTCAGCAAACATGCTGAAGTCAATTGATGTATTGCTAGAGGAAGCTGGAACGGCAACACAGCAGGCAGCAGGCGAAGTAGCTTTCGAATTAAAAACGCTGGTTAATAACCTGATTATAACCTTAAAGCCTGAAGCCGACAAAAAGAATGTCCGCTTCATTTTACAGATTGACAATAAAATACCCGCTACAGTTGTTGCTGATTCGGCAAGGCTCACAAAGATACTGCAGTGCCTTACCGAAAACGCGCTCAAGTATACCGAGCGCGGCAGCATAAGCATAAGTGTGCTGCAAAAGGTAATAGCGCAAAACTTAATCACCCTTGAGTTTATTGTTAAGGATACGGGCATAGGTATGCACCAGGAAAAACTGGAAGCTATTTTTGAAGCCGGCCCACAAGCTAAGGCTGCCAATAATGGCGGGCTGGGCCTGGCAATTGCGCGCCAGCTAATTGAAGAACATAATGGCGTACTGAAGGTGAAAAGCCAGGAAGGCGTAGGCACGACGTTCTCATTCACCTTCCAGTGCAAACATGCCGCCGGTGCAGCAGGTTTGCAAAAGCCAGATGCCAATGAAACACCCGTAATTGCCGAAAAGCCAAGGGCCATTATAGAGGAGCGCACATCGCTGGTGGGCTACAGTATATTGCTGGTGGAAGACAATGTTATGAATCAGCGGGTAGGCAGGGTAACTGTTGAAAACTGGGGTGCTAATGTTACGGTGGTGGATAGGGGGCAGAAAGCGATACAGCTTGTTACCACCAATAAATTTGATGTAATACTTATGGACCTGCAGATGCCGGAAATGAGCGGTATTGAGGCCACTGAAATAATACGGAAAGGGCTGAAAATAAACATCCCGATACTAGGGATGACGGTGAGCGAAATGCAAGGCAACCGGGAAATGTGCCTGCGCGCCGGGATGAATGACTACATACTGAAACCGCTGAACCCGGTGGAACTGCACCAGAAAATAATAGGCCTGATAAACCAGCCCGAGGCGCATGCCAATGATAAGCTTATTAATATTACCTACATCAGGAACATAACCGACAATGATGCGGACCTGATAAGGGAGATACTGGAAATATACATCACCCGTACGCCGGCGCTTATTGACGAACTGGATAACCATATTGCCAATGGGGATTTTAAGGAAGTTAAAGCCGGGGTGCATTACCTCAAAAATTCGGTAGGCCTATTAGGGGCCGATACCTTGTTCCACCTGCTGGCAACAATTGAAGACCAGCTTAACTACCTGCCCCCAACGGGCGATACGCTCATCCTGCTATCTAAAATGAAAGAAATTTTGCTCGAGTCTATACGGCAGACGGAAGAGGAGTTGGAACTATTGTAAGTACTACCTGAATGGGCAGCCCTAAAACACCTTCATCAAATCGCCAAGGTCCTGCACCTCATAGGTGGGCTTGCGGGCATGGGTGGTGTTATACTGGTTAAAATATACGGTATCCCAGCCGGCATTTATCGCGCCGAGTATATCAATATCTACAGCATCGCCTATCATTATACTCTCTTCTACTGTGGCATTAGCTGCTTTAAGCGCATAGTCAAAAATATCCCTGTGGGGCTTCATGCTATTGCTTTTCTCCGAAGTAATAAGGTGGGTAAAATAACGCGAAATCCCTGAGTACTGCAGCTTCAGGCGCTGTGTTGTTTCAAAGCCATTAGTTATCAGGTGCATTTCATAGCGGCCCTTGCAATGGTCCAGCAGCTCCTTGGCATTAGGCAGCAGTAAGGTACGTGTAGGCAGTATTTCAAGGTAGGCTACACCCAGTTCGTGTGCCAGGGCAGTGTCAGCTACCTTAAAATCAAGCAGCATCAGCCACATACGTTTCCAGCGCAGCTCGTCACGCTTTATATAGCCATTGCGGTACCTGTCCCACAACTTGTCGTTATGTATGTTATAAGCCCTGAACAAGGCATCAAAATCGCTGATGCCCCTGCTTTTCAGGTCATATTCGTTATACAATTGCAGCAAGGTAGCTTCGGAGTTTTTTTCAAAATCCCACAGCGTATGGTCCAGGTCGAAGAAAAGGTGTTTATATGCTTTGCCCACTTTGTATAGAATTAGCCCCCAATTCCCCAATGGGGTTGTAATGAACATGTGCAGGTATAAAACAAGGGGGAATTTATGCTGCAACTAGAAATTAAATAAGCTATTCCCGGTAAGGGAATAGCTTATTTAAAGGTATTAAATGCCTTAATTATTTCTTACGGTAGTAAATCCTGTCTTCGTTGAATTCTGTAAGCGCCTGAAGCGGTGCGTTAGCCATACGCTCATAAATGCGCGATATTTCTATCTGCTCTTTATTTTCGTGTACTTCTTCCAGGTTATCTGCATGTACCGAAAACTCATCGAGCTTGCGGTGCAATTCTTCCTTCATGTTAACGGAAATCTGCGCAGCACGGCGGCCTATTACGGCTATTGACTCGTACAAATTGCCGGTTTTGTTCTTAAGTGCAATTACATCGCGTGTTTCCACAAGCGGGTTAACTGATGCAAGGGATTTCTTATTTGTGCTCATTGCGTAATTTTTTAACGTTATTTGAAGCTTCTGTATTTAACTGGTCTGCGTCTGCAAGGTACTTAGATTTTGGGTAATTATCTTTTAATTCCCTGTAGGCGTTTATGGCATTGGCGTAGCGCTCTTCCTGTTTCTCGTTAATGCTGGCCTTGGCGTACTTAAACCATGCTTTCATGGCCATGTACTGGTAAAGGTCGGCATTGGGCGATTCGGGGTAGTTACGTAATACGCTTTTATAGGCTACGGTAGCAGCTTTAAACTGGCTGATGTTGAAATAAAGCCTGGCTGCGTCAGCCTCTTTTGATTCCAGCTTCTTATGCGAAGCGTCAATGTACCCATTAGCCTCGGCTATCCTTGCTGATTTTGGGTAACGGCTCACATATGACTGAAGGGCTTCCAGCGCTTTAATAGAATTGGTCTGGTCAAGGGTGTATTTAGGTGCATATTTGAATAAACAAACGGCACTCATAAATTCACACTCCTCGGCATCCTTGCTGGTAGGGAAATATTCGGTAAAGTTTTTGAAGTAGTATGATGCCTCTACATAATCCTTCAGGTAATAGAAGGTATAAGAGTATTTATAAAACAGCGCCTCGAAATTACGGGTGCTCTTCATAATAGGCATCAGGTCTTTGTACAGCTCATTGGCATGGGCATATTCCTTCTTATCGAAGTACTCGTTAGCCTTAGTCAGCTTGTAGTTAACATCGCTGCTCTTCTTTACCTTTTCAAAATGCCCGCATGATGCCAGCATAGTGAAACACAATAACAAATACAATAAATTCTTAAGCCGTAGGTGCATAAAGGGAAGCAAAGATATTGAAAAAAATGGATTTCAGTACAGCCGATATCGGAAAAGTGTGTTAAAAGCGGAGGGCTTTCAATTATAAATTATAAATGATAAATGATAAATGGGGTTGGCTAACGGGGATTTAACAGGCGAACTGGAAAGGGTAAATAGAGCCATGCCAATCAAAAAATCACACTATATTCATTTTACCGAAACCCCTGCACACCCAAGGCAAGCCCTATATCAACTGGATTTTTGCAAAAAACGCTCCACGCCCGCCACCTAGCCCTGCAGCCCTTTCACCGACAGTACATTCCTCAATATGCCTTTCAGCTTCGCCCGTTTCAGCGGCGAGCTTTTAAATGTCTTGTTGAAGGCTTCCTCTTCCATATCTTCCCAT
>CANBTK010000295.1 GCA_947372365.1 Flavipsychrobacter stenotrophus
AGCTAATTAGGGAAAAATAGCAATAACTTTCTCATGGCAACAGATCAGAAAATAGCCATTAACCTATGGTTTGATAACCAGGCGGAAGAGGCCGTAAACTATTACCTGCCTATTTTTGAAGGGTCGCGCATCATCAAAACCACCTATTTCGGTAAAGAAGGGCACGAAATCCACAATATGCCCGAAGGGCTGGTAATGGCAATCGAGTTCGAGTTGCTGGGCAGCAGGTTCGTGGCGCTGAATGGCGGCCCCGTGTTCACCTTCAGCGAGGCAACGTCTTTTATTATCAATTGCGACAGCCAGGCCGAGGTTGATTACTACTGGGATAAACTAACGCAGGGTGGCGATGAAAGCGCACAGCAATGCGGCTGGCTTAAAGATAAATACGGGGTATCGTGGCAGGTAGTGCCGGCTATGCTCAGCGATTTGTTCATTACCCAGGGCCGCGAAAAGGCAGAGCGGGTAATGAAGGCCATGCTGCAAATGAAAAAGCTGGATATTGCGGCCTTGCAAAACGCTTAGTTTTTTCGGGGAAGTGTCCTATTAGGCCGCGTTCATTTGTTATAGTTGTGTACATCATATTGTCACAATTAAAAGGAAAGTAAAATGAAAGAATTTATGTTAATCTTCAGGCACGAAGACGGCAATAAAATTGCGTCGCCTGAACAGATGCAAGTTTGGATGAAGCAAACTATGGATTGGATTGGCGGCATTGCTGCGCAAAACAAATTTGTAGAAGGCAATGGCCTTCCGTTTGACGAAGCCCGGGTAGTAGGCCATAACAATGTAGTTACTAACGGCCCTTTTGGCGACATAAAGGAAACCATAGGCGGCTATATTGTTGTAAAGGCTGAAACTATTGACGAAGCGGTGGAATTTGCAAAGGGTGCCCCGGTTTTACAGGGCGCAGGCAATACCGTGGAAGTAAGGAAACTGGCAAAAGGCGACGGCACCCACTAAAACCAATTAAAGCCCTTGTAATTGTGCAAGGGCTTTTTTCATTATGGAGCAGCAGCTGATACCACACTTATTCCGTTCCGAATTCAGGAAAATAACCTCCGTGCTTTGTAAGCTGCTGGGCCTGGAAAACATTGAAGCGGCAGAGGACATAGCGGGTGAAACGTTTTTACTGGCACTGGAAACCTGGCCCTATAAAGGTGTGCCGGAAAACCCTGTGGCATGGCTTTACGCTGTTGCAAAAAACAAAGCTAAAAACCACCTGCAAAGGGGGCATATATTCGCCACTAAGGTAGCCGGCCAATTGAAAAGTGGCACACAGGTTTTTGAAGAGGCTGAGGTTGGCTTTACAGAGCAGAACATCACCGATAGCCAGTTGCAGATGCTGTTTGCCCTGTGCCATCCGTCCATTGCGCCTGAAGCGCAGATTGGGCTGGCGCTGCGTATACTGTGTGGCTTTGGCATTGATGAAATTGCCACGGCCCTGCTGAAAAGCAAAGAAGCCATAAACAAACTATTATACCGGGCTAAAGAAAAATTGCGGGCAGGGCAATTCATAATAGAAGTGCCGCAGGAGGCAGAAATGGGAAAGCGCCTCGGTAATGTACTCACCACGCTTTACCTGCTTTACAGCGAAGGTTATTATTCCGAAAGCCATGATAATGTATTGCGCGAAGAGCTTTGCGGGGAAGCCATGCGGCTCACCTACCTGCTTATAGGCAATGGTAGCACCAACCTGCCGCCTGTAAATGCGCTGCTGTCGCTTATGTGTTTCCAGTCCTCCCGCTTTGCCGCGCGCAAGGGTAGTGGAGGGGAAATGGTGCTGTACTATGAGCAGGATGAATCCCTCTGGGACCAGGAACTCATTACAAAAGGTGTTTATTTTCTCCACCAGGCTTCGCAAGGCAACGCCCTTTCTAAATACCACCTGGAGGCGGGCATTGCTTATTGGTACACTATAAAGGCAGATACCCACGAAAAATGGGAAGCCATACTGCAACTTTTTAACCAGCTGCTGCGGCTAGAATATTCGCCTATTGCTGCACTTAACAGGACTTATGCACTCTCTAAAGCCAATGGCAAGCAGGCAGCAATTATTGAAGCTGAAAAGCTGAATCTCGCCGGTAACCCATTTTATTTTGCACTGCTGGGCGAGCTTTATACGGGCATTGACAATGCTAAGGCAATGGCCCACTACAGGGCCGCCTATTCGCTCGCCAAAACTGCCCGGGACAGGCAAACCATCCAAAATAAAATTGATGCGCTGGCTTAGGCGGGAAAGGCCTATTTTCGGTTGTTGTAATATAAATACCCCGCTATGCTACAGGAAACATTCATGGCACTTATGGCCAGCTATAACGCCAGCGATGCGCTCAAGGGTGAGTTGTGGCGCGAAATAGAAAAAGCCTATTCGGGTAAGGGCAGGCACTACCACACCCTTGCCCACCTGCAAAATTTGCTGGCACAGTTGATGGAAATAAAGCCGTTCATTAAAGATTGGGACGCTTTGCTATTTACGCTTTACTACCACGATATAGTTTACAGTGCATTAAAAAACAATAACGAGGAAGAGAGTGCCAGGCTGGCCGCTGCACGCATGAAAGCAGCGGGTGTGCCTGCCGGGGCTGTTGAAAAAACAATGCAGCAAATACTGGCTACAAAACAGCACCTTGAAACGGCTGATGCTGATACCAACCTGTTTACTGATGCCGACCTTTCTATACTGGGGCATAGCTGGGATAGCTATGCTGCCTATGCCCGGCAGGTAAGGGATGAGTATTCCATTTACCCCGATATTGTTTACAAGCCCGGCAGGAAGAAGGTGTTGCTGCATTTTTTGCAGATGGGGAGCATCTTTAAAACCAGCCATTTCAGGGATAAATTGGAGCAGCAGGCCCGCCAAAACCTGCAAAGGGAAATGGAAGGGCTTTAGTATATTTAGCCCATCAATTTTATGCCCTTATGAGCGGTGCCCCTGAAGCCAACAATAATAACTCGCAACTTAAAACCATTATTTGGGTGGTTCATGTCGTGTTGTTCATTGTGGTGTTTGCCTACGAAGCATCTGACCGCCAAAGAACTATTGACAAAGTCCCCGTTTACTTTCTGGACAGCCCGGGTGCTATCGAATCGCTGGCAAAGAGGCTTGATTCACCTATGCTAAAGCGTAAGCACGGCCTGCCGCCATGGGATACAAGCAAGTAGCGTTTTATAAAGAATTTTATATCGCTTGCCCTTCACAAATCAACACAGCATTGCATGGGCTTTGCGCCTTCTTGGCGAGGCCTCTGTGTCCTTTGCGTTATAGCCTGTGTGCTATCTGAACAGTATTAATTACTGCACAAAGCGGTAAACTGTTCCTTTGCGAACGGGAAATTATACACCTTCATTTGCTCATGGTATTTGTGCATCCCGTTAATGAATTCACTGCCTGTAACCGGGGCTATTTTGCCTAGCTCGATTGTTTGCAATGCGCCGTGGTAAACGAAGCCGGGGTACAGGAATTGAATCAATAAATCCCTCAGTTTATTTTTGGCAAGCTGCTCCCAATAGTCAATGTTCAGGTTAAACGCGGCATCATTATTAAAGTAGTACAGCAGTATGTAGGCGGCATTGCCGATGCCATCTTTCCTGTAAGTAGCCAGTTTCCCCGTAAGCTCCGTTTTGAGTAAATCCTGTTCCAGCAGCCCTTCTACAGCTACTACAATAGCATTTCGGGTAAGGGAATCGATATAGCTGGCTTGTTTGAGCATCATTAATGTACGGCTGGCTATCTCCAGCAGGCTACCCGCATTTTTGGCTATCAACCCGGTATAATAGGGTTGGCTTTCTACCGATGCCAGGAACCGGAACAAAGCCAGTATGTGTGGTATGTTGGTAGTGTACTGGTATATCTGTTCATTGGTGTATATGGTTATGGCTTTCGCTACTGCGTTTTCATCCTTGGCATTCAGGTAGGTTGAAATTAAGTCCCAGTAAAGGCTGTCGTACAGGGTTATATACTTTGATAGTACGCTGGGCAGGAACGCATTTTTTATATAGGGAAGCCCGCTGTTGCTGCTTTCCAGTATTTTCTGCGTAAAGAAACGGCGGTCGGTTTCGTTAATAAATTCATCGCCCCTTTCCATCAGGTGTAATAGGTAATCTACCTTGCTGTTGCGTTTTTCATCGGTAAAAGCATCGCTGTTGCTTTCAATATAGTTATTGAGCTGGCTGGCTATTTCGTTGCGGTGAAAAGCAATCCTGTTTTTCAGTGCGGGTATGCAATATATCATGGTGCATATTTGCTCCAGCTGGGCTTCATTCAGTTGCAGTTGAGGCTGCTTCATAATTTCATCGAAATAGCCGTAGATATGCTGCACGGCAAGCTGGTCAAAAAATAA
>CANBTK010000296.1 GCA_947372365.1 Flavipsychrobacter stenotrophus
GCCTGATGGCTATGGCTTTTTGCGCAGCAGCGACTATAATTACCTGAGTTCACCCGATGATATTTATGTATCACCGTCGCAAATAAAATTGTTCGGCTTAAAAACCGGTGATACGGTAAAAGGCAACGTGCGCCCACCAAAAGAAGGCGAAAAATATTTCGCGCTGCTGAAAGTGGAAACTATCAATGGCCGCCTGCCCGATGAAATACGCGACCGCGTACCATTCGATTATTTAACGCCGCTTTTCCCATTTGAGAAGCTGAACCTTACTACTACCGGCAATAACTACAGTACCCGTATTATGGACCTCTTTACCCCTATAGGTAAGGGCCAGCGCGGGCTGATAGTATCGCAGCCTAAAACAGGTAAAACCATGTTGCTTAAGGAAGTGGCTAACGCTATTGCGGCTAACCACCCTGAGTGCTACCTGATGATTGTACTGGTGGACGAGCGCCCTGAGGAAGTTACTGATATGCAGCGCAGCGTAAGGGCTGAAGTCATCGCTTCTACCTTCGATGAGCCTGCTGATAAGCACGTAAAAGTTTCTACCATTGCTTTGCAGAAAGCGAAGCGCCTGGTAGAAGTAGGCCACGATGTGGTGATATTGCTCGATTCTATTACCCGCCTTGCCCGTGCGCACAATACTGTAGCCCCTGCAAGTGGTAAAGTATTAAGCGGTGGCGTGGAAGCTAATGCTATGCAGAAGCCAAAACAATTCTTTGGCGCTGCACGTAAAATAGAAAATGGCGGTTCATTGACTATACTGGCTACAGCCCTTATTGATACCGGCTCTAAAATGGATGAGGTTATCTTTGAAAAGTTTAAAGGTACAGGTAATATGGAGCTGCAACTGGACCGTAAGCTATCTAACAAGCGTATCTTCCCTGCTATTGATATTACTTCATCATCAACACGCCGCGACGACCTGTTGCTGGATAAAGATGTGCAGAACAAGATGTGGCTGCTTCGCAACCATATCGCCGATATGAATGTAGATGAAGCGATGAACTTCTTGTTAAAGCAGATGAAGGGCACAAGGAGCAATGAAGAATTCCTGGCTACAATGAATAAATAAAACGTAACCCCAGCCCTAAAGGGTGACATGTAATGTCAATGGGGGCACGGTGTAAAAATATCAAAAGGTAATCGCGAAAGTGGTTACCTTTTTTGTTTAGGTGTAGATGTCCCACACTTTTAAAGTGTGGGACATCTACGGTACCAGGTGCCTTATACCTAGCATTTATGAGCATCTATCGTCTTTTAACGAGCACATTGCTAAATTGCACTCTGTAATTTTATCACATGGCCAGCATCAAAGGTTTTTTCAACAAACAGACTATTATCAATTGCCTGCTGTTTGCAGCAATCATCAGCGTACCTTTTGTGTGGAAGCATACGCACGACCGCCATTTGCCGCTATTCAGCAGCCATTCAGGGCAAATCTATTTGTCGTTTGTAGCAATTTCCTTTGTTGTGTTTTTGATGGTATTCCTGGGGCTGTTTTTGATGGGGAAGAAGGGGGAATAAAGCTCAGGAGACCTCTACGCTTTTACAGAAAATGAGTTTTTTCAGTATTTTTAAGAAATGAAAAGAAAGTACCTCGGCCTAGCGCTGCAATTATTAATGTTCCTTGCAATTGTTGGCAATTCGGCAAAATCACTTGCATTAAGCGCTATTTCCGGCCCATCATCTATCTGTGTTAACCAAACGGTTATATTTACCGATGCTACCGCTGGTGGCACCTGGAGCAGTAGCTCATCTATCGTCACAATCTCGGGCACTTCAGGCACAGCAACTATTACCGGCCTATCTGCTGGCACGACAACAATTACCTACACAGATGGGGCATCTTTTGTTACGGCCACTTTGATAGTTTATCCAAAGCCTGTGATCTGGATTTCGGGCAGGGACAGCATCTGCCCGGGTAGCCACGACACACTTACCGCGCATGATAGCCTTTCGGAGATGCTCTATTATGTGTGGCATGGAGCCTATACGTCATGCGCAGTATGCGACACGAATATCCCTTTTTGTAACACCACTCAAACTTATTCCATCACTGCAACTAATGCCTCGGGGTGTGCTGACACGGCCTATTTTACCGTACATGTTTCAGCCTCCCATCAAATTTCAGTATCCCCTTCGCCAGCAATCATTTGCAGGGATTCCTCTATCCAACTATTGGCTGTTGGCGCTGCCGGCTATTTGTGGTATCCGGTTAGTGGACTGTCGTGTACCACATGCCCCAACCCTGTTGCAACAGATTCTGTAAGCACTAATTATTTTGTTTCGGGAATTAATTCTTACGGATGCCACGATACAACTCTGGTTGCCGTTACTGTGGATACTGCGTGTACTACCGGAATACCAATAGAGATGAGTAAGGATGCAATGACATTTTACCCTAACCCTGCAACTTCGGAAATTTATGTTACCAGCAATGAGCCGATAACTTCAATCGCGATTATTAATGCACTGGGCCAAATAACTTACCAGCAAAACTTCAATATTGGTCAAGTACGAGTTGATATCCGTTTCTTGCCTGCAGGCACCTACTTTATCCGCATCAATAATGAAATTGCGCAACCCTTCAGAAAAGAATAGGTTGAACCCAAATAAAAATGGTTACCTCTCATCAAAATCAATGACCACCCTTTCGGTACGTGGGTGGGCCTGGCAAGTAAGGATGAAGCCCTTTTCTACTTCGTCATGCTCCAGGGCATAGTTTACTTCCATTTCGGCTTCGCCCTCCATTACGCGGGCACGGCAGGTGCAGCAAACGCCGCCTTTGCAGGCATATGGCAGGTCGGCACCGTTCCTTAATGCAGCATCCAGTATGCTCTCGCCTACAAAAGGCACATCCATAGTAAAGGTAGTACCGTCAAGCGTTATGCTTACCGAACTCATGGCACCCTTGTTGCTTTCCTGGGCCGCTACCCAAACATCGTGGGTTGCCTTTGGCTGGTCGGGGCTGGTAAACAGTTCTATATGTATTTTATCTGCCCCAAGGCCTGAATCTATCAGTTGTTGCTTTACTGATAATATCATTTCCTCAGGCCCACAGATAAAGGATTCGTCAATAGTATTTACGTCAATCAGAGAGTCGCAGAACTCTTTGCATTTTGCAGCATTGATGCGGCCTGTAAACAGTGGTATTTCTATATACTCACGGCTCAGCAGGTAGTAAATGCGCAGGCGCTGCATGTATTTATTTTTGAGCGCTTCTATAGCCTCCCTGAAGATGATAGAACCTTTGGAGCGGTTGCCATAAATAAGCGTAAAATGGCTGTTGGGCTCATTTTCCAGTACCGACTTCATAATACTCATAACAGGGGTTATGCCGCTGCCTGATACAAACGCCAGGTACTCTTTATGGCTGCCACTTGATTTTTTGTGCGTGAATTTGCCCATTGGCGGCATTACTTCCAGTATGTCGCCTACTTTGATGGACTCGTTGGCATAGGTTGAAAATTTGCCGTTTTCCACGCGTTTCACTGCAACGCGCAATTCGCCATCGCCGGGGCTGCTGCAAATAGAATAAGACCGGCGTACTTCGGTTCCGTCAATAATTGCTTTGAAGGTAAGGTACTGGCCCGGCTCAAATTGAAACAGTTGGGTTTGGCTACCCGGCACATCCATTGCTATAGATACACAATCGGGCGTTTCCTGGCGTACATCTTTTACCTTTAATGCTTGGAATTTCAGTGTTGACATAAGAATAATAGGCAGTCGGCCATTTGCAATTTACAGGCGCAAAAACAAGCGCTGTTGACTGGGTGGCAAAGATAATAGTTTACAGTTTATAGTTGGCAGTTTACAGCCTGTAATCGGCGGGCATCTATATTCTTTGTTCCGAAGGCGAAACAAAAGGAAACTTAAAACAGGGTTGCTATCAAAACATTTTTTATATTTGTTATGCTTCATAAATAAGGCAATTATGAAAAAAGTACTGTTTACGCTATTGTCGCTATTGCCATTGCTGGCTGCCGCGCAGCCGGGCATAATAAGGACTATTGCGGGCAATGGCTCGTATGCCAGTTGTGGCGACAGCCTGCTGGCCGACTCCGCATGCCTTAGGCCCTACGGCATAGCTGTTGACAGGCATGGCAATGTATTTGTTGCTGATAATTATTTCGATAATATCCGGAAATTCAGGGAGGGGGATACCATCTATACCGCTGTGGGCAATGGCTATCCCGGCTATTCGGGCGATGGCGGGCCTGCATCGGCCGCCACGCTCAGCAGCCCAACCAGCCTTGCATTTGATACTGCCGGCAACCTTTATATTGCTGATGCAGCGAATTATGTAGTGAGGAAAATAAATACGCATGATAC
>CANBTK010000297.1 GCA_947372365.1 Flavipsychrobacter stenotrophus
CATTCCGCTAGAGTATTTTCTAGCAATAATTCTATAACCGTTTATTTTTTACCTTTTTTAATACTGGCTTTTTCTGATGTTTCTACAGATTTCATGATAACAGCATATACCTCAGATAAGAAAAAGGAATAGTCTCTTGCTGCATCTGCATTGTCTAGTATACCTAATGAGGCACGATACGCAGAAAATAATTCGTCTGGTGAGCCAATAGTTGGAATACAAAAATAATAGTATGCTCCATTAGCGGCATGAAATATAGCTAGAGTACCCGCTAAATCATCTGTATTCTTTCTTATTAGGGCTTTGAAATTACAGGAACGACTTGAAGTTTTGTAAGTTCCTGCATCCTGTAGTGTATATCCACTTTTCATGTCCAACCCCGTCTCTATTTGAATTCTATATCCCTTTGTAAGATAATTGTATTCTTCAACTGTCGTCTGTGCGAATCCCCTTTTGGTACATAGAAATCCTAGAAAAATGTAAATGAAAATTTTCTTCATGAAAGTGATCTTTAAAATATTTTTTTTCAAAAATAATAACTTATCTCTTCACTTTATGTGTTTAAAGCTATTTATTTAGATTTTATATCACTGATGATATTTTTAAAATTGCGCATGTCAAGTAGTCGCTTTTTAGTATTGATATTGGTTGTTAATCTGATTGTTTTGAATCTTAAGTTGGATTAATCTACTGGCCAGGCTATGACGGAACGTGTGTCACAAGAATCAATGTTAGCTTGATTTTTATGATCAATAGAATGCTGTTAGTGTAGGTCGAACCTCATCGCCCAAATCCTAATCAACCTAAAATCATAGTTCAGACAGATATTTACCCCCACCTCCCATTACCTCGCAATCACAAACTTCACCGTATGCCACCCTTGCTTTGATATGGCCGAAAGGAAATAAACTCCATTTGCAAGGTAGTCCAGTTGGACAGGTAATGTGGTGTTTGTAGCTGCCTGGAAAGAGTCGAACGCCTCGTAAACCGCATTGGAAAGGACAACGGTTATCGGCTCATTAATCTTCGAAACTACCAGGAACTGGAAAGTTCCCCGGTTGGGGTTAGGGTACAGCCTGATATCGGTTATTGTACCTGGCTTTGCGGTTGCCGATATGGTTATAGGCAGGCTGGCAGTGTCTTTGCCGCACGAATTGCTGATAATATACCTTATGGTATCCAGCCCTTCCCGCAGCCCGCCAACAACGCCCAGTGCGGTTACAATAGCGTTGTTATTGCTAACAGCCCATGCGCCGCCGGTTATGGAATCTTTCAGTATTATGGTATCGCCAACGGCTATGTTAGTGATGCCTGTTATAATGCCGGCATATGGCAGCGGGTTGATGGTTATTTTTTTAGTAACCGCAACTGTGCCACAACTACCCGTTACGGTATATTTTATGGTATCTGTACCTGCAGTGAGGCCAGTAAGTATGCTATCAGCCAATATGGAAGAATGGTTGGTGTTGCTCCAAACGCCACCCGTTACAGAGTCTTTCAGTGTAATGAATGCACCTACGCAAACTGTCGATGGGCTGGTAATAAGCCCGGCAGTGAGCTGCCGAACAGCCACTTCTTTAGTGGCTACTGAGGCACAGCCATTAGCTGTTACGGTATATTTTACAGTATCCAGCCCCGCACTAACGCCCGTGAGTACACCCAGTGCAGTAATGTTGGCGCGTGAATTAGTGCGGCTCCATGTACCGCCTGCTACCGAATTGGTTAAGGTTATTGATGCGCCAGTGCAAACAACCGAAGGCCCTGAAATGGTATCAACGAACGGATAAGCATAAACAGTTATCTTCTTGATAGCTGATGCCGAGCCACAGGAATTGGTTACAGTGTACTTAATGGTATCGGTGCCTGCTGTTACGCCAGTAATAACGCTATCAGCAACAGCAGCATTGCTGTTAATGCTGCTCCAGGTGCCTCCTGTGGTGGTATCGCGCAAGGTAATGGATGCACCTACGCATACACTTATTGCACCACTTATAGTGCCTGCATTTGGCAAGGGCAGTATGGTAATGGCTGCCCGCGCAGTATCGCTGCCACAGCTATTGGTGACAATATACAGCGCTGTATCCATGCCTGCTGATAGGCCAATTAACCGCCCGGTAGTTGCAATGCTGGCTTTGGTGTTAGTAACGCGCCATATGCCACCCACTGAAGTATCGGCAAGGAAAATAGTATCTGTAGGGCATACGCTGGAAGCGCCAGTTATAGGGCCTGCAAATGGCAGCGGGCTAATGGTTATTATTTTGGTTCCTACCGAAGTACCGCAGGTGTTGGCGATAGTATAAGTGATGGTGTCAGTGCCAGGGCTTATGGTCGTGAGTAAGCCTGTTGTAGTGCCTATGGTAGCATGGCCGTTGGTGGCCAGCCATGTGCCGCCGCTCCCGGCAGCATCGGTAAGCGTTGTGCTGCTGCCCTGGCAAATGGTTGCGGAACCTGTTATGGTGTCCGCATGCAGCACCGTATCAACAGCAATTGGCTTAGTGGCAATATAGGTGCCGCAGCTACCGGTAAACCCATAAGTGATGGTAGCCGTTCCATGGGCTATGCCCCTTACGCTACCTGCTGTATTTACTTTAGCAACGGTTGTGTCGCTGCTGCTCCACAAGCCTCCGGCAGTCGTATCGGTAAAGGTGGTTGCAGCACCCGCGCAAACCACGTTCGCGCCGCCTATAGCGCCAATTACGTAGCCTGATGAAGGGTTAACTGTAATAGGCAGGGTTGCCCTTGATGTGCCGCAGGTATTGGTTATTGTATAAGAGATGGTGGCTGTGCCTACCGCATGGCCGCTTACAAACCCCGCTGCGCTTACTGTAGCAATTGCAGTATCGCTGCTGCCCCAAATGCCTGTAGCAACGCTATCGGACAACGGCAGTAAAGCCCCTATGCAGAGGGATGTAGCCCCGGCAATTGCGCTTACGGTAACATGCGGGTCAATGGTGAGCGGGTGCATAGCAAAATTAGTGTCGCCCTGTGCAACGGTATAGTAAACTATAGTGTCCAGCCCCGGCGCAACGCTGGTTACAAGCCCTGTAGTGCTTACGGTTGCTACAGATGGGTTTTTGCTTACCCATGTGCCACCTGCAACGCTATTAGTAAATGTTGTTGTTGTGCCGTTGCAAATAGAATCAACGCCAACGGTAGTACCGATTGGCGGTAGCGGATAGTTTTTAAGGAAGCTTACAGTATTGCTGCCGCCATTGGCAACAGCCAGGTCTGGCTTGCCATCGCCATCAAGGTCAGATAGGGCAAGGCCAGCCGGGGTGGCACCCGTGCTTACATCGGCCCTCGCTGCCAGCGAACCAGTGCTAATGCTACCACTGCTGGCTGTGTTCCTGTATATGGATATGGTGTTAATGCCATAATTGCCAACGGCAACATCCAGTTTGCCATCGCCATCAATATCGCCAAGCACCAGGTCTTCAGGTGCAGTGCCTGTAGCAAAATCAACATTAGAGGCGAATGAAAAAGCCCCCGCAGTAGTATTGGTATTCCTGTAAACCGATAGGGTAGCTGCTGCGCTATTGGTTACCAGCAAATCGGTTTTACCATCGCCATCAATGTCGCCGCCAGCAAGCCCGGTTGGCGCAGTGCTGCCCGACAGCGTAGTAGCTGTAGCAAATGTAGCGGAGGATATAGCGCCCGTTGTGCCATTGTTGTGGAACAAAGAAATGGAATTACCGCTGTAGTTAGTTACAGCCATATCGGTTAGCCCGTCGCCATCAAGGTCGGCCGCGAATATTTTAAACGGCGTAAGGCCTGTAGTAAAAGTAATGGCAGTTGCAAAAGAAGTAGTATTGATAACGCCCGGCGAAGAGACATTCCTCAGTACGCCTACTTTAGATGAACCCTGGTTTACAACGGCGATATCGGGCTTGCCATCCTTATCAAAATCAGCTACTGCAATATCAATTGGCGATGTGCCGCCAGTAGTATAGTCAACCCGTGCAGCAAACGATATAGCCCCGCTGGTAGATGTGTTGCGGAATAGGGATATTTTATTAGAACTGGTTGATGTGTTGGCCACAATAATATCGGCCTTACCATCGCCGTCAAGGTCGGCGATTTTTATATAGTGCGGGCCTGCGCCTGTTGCAATAGTTAGCGGGCTGGCAAAGGTGCTGGTAGTGATAGCAGAGCCGCTGCCTGTATTCCTGTAAATGGAAATATTATTAGGCCCGCTGTTGGTAACAACCACATCAGCTTTGCCATCGCCATCAAGGTCGCTAATGGCTACGCCCACAGGAGTGGCACCGCAGGTATAGTTAACCAGTGGCTTAAAGTTGACTGCATTGGGTAGGAGGCCGGTATTGGT
>CANBTK010000298.1 GCA_947372365.1 Flavipsychrobacter stenotrophus
TTGGCTAATAATATTTTGAAATAAGTGGATATAAAGGCTTACTACAATAAAATCCCCCAGTTAGTAAAATCATTTTTGCTAAGGGCATTGCTTATTTTTATTGGTTGGCAACTGGCATACAACCTTGTACTGCTGCCTGCCAGGGTTCCCGATACCTTCCTTACCAACGCAACCGCTTTTTCTACCGAAAAGCTGCTTTCCGTTTTTTACCACAATGTAAGCACCATTTACCTGCATACTATAAAATCGAGGGCGGCCACCATCCTTATTGACAACCATAAAATAATAAGCATAGCCGACCCCTGCAATGCGCTGGATATTTATGTGCTGTATATTTCGTTCTTATTCTGCTTCCCGGGCAACTGGAAACGCAGGCTGAAGTTTATTGTACTTGGTTCGCTTTATATCTTCCTGCTCAATACCATCCGCTGCGGGCTTATTGCCTGGCTCAATATTAACTACCGTGGCTGGGTGGAAATAAGCCACCACTATATTTTCACAACCGCCCTGTACCTGCTGGTGTTTTATGTATGGGTTTTATACAGTAAAAAAGGAGTGCCTAATGAAACCCGGTAAACTCATTTTTGGCATATCGCTTGCCGCTATCATGCTTATCAGTTGGGCAGATATACGTTTCTTCGGCTTCGGGAAAACGTACAACCTATCCCCTATGGTAAGGCAGTCGGCACACTACACTATATTTTTTGTTACGGCTACTATTGGCTACCTCAACTGGCGCAATAGGGACAAATGGATAAGGTGGCTTTGGGTAGCATTATATGGGCTGGTGCTGCTTTTTACCCTTATTATAGGCATAGCTTACAACCTATCGGGCCACCACCTGGCCCTGCAATGGAAAACTATTATGGCCGATGTGCGCCTTAGTTTTATAGGCCCCGTGCCGTTCCTTGTGTTCTCTTTACTGCTGCGCCTCACCCGCGAGATGATGCCCGGTAGCGATGCGCAAAAACAGCCTTAGCACTGCTACAATTGTTTTTTCAGTTCATCCCAATCCATAGGCCCGGGCTCCCATTTTTTGTTAAGCAAGGCCTGAAGCAGGTTGCGGCTATTCTCAAACCTGGTTTTTTCCATCATCACCTCAAATAATTGTATCATGGCGCTATACTTTGCAAGCGCTACCCACTCGGTGCCTTCAAAGTGACGGAAAAAAGATGCAAATATGCTCTTCGTTTCCCGCAGGTTCCAGTAATGCAACACATATGGCAGTGCGGAATAAATGCTGCCATGGTCCAATAATTTGACAGTTACCGAGAACTGCCCTATCACCCTTATCGAATGGTCGCGGGGATAGATATCATCCATAAATTGAATTATCTCATCGGGCAGGGAGGGTAAAAAAATATTATTATACCCCGTTACGCCTGAATTCCACATTGGCATGTCATATAACGGCGTGCCGTCTTTTGCGCTTAAACCTCTCTTGCGCAGCATATTATCTAGCTTCCTGAAAGTTGGCGTTGAACGGGATTTGACGATACCTTCCATCTCATGCATATATGAAGCCCCCTTACTCATGTGCCTCACCATATCATCAATGGTATGGGTAAACGCCACATCAGTATCGAAATAAAGTATGTTGCCTTTAACTGTGAGGGAAATGTCTTTTAAAGTTTCAATTTTTGCGCGCAGCCTGAACTTTGTGCCTCCCTGCCACAGCTGCAGCTCTTCTTGCTTTACCTCCCTGAAGTGTATGGGCAAAGTACAATTATTGAAACTGGAGAACCAGGCTGCATTGTCGGTATATATCCATATTTTTTCGCAGGGCAATTGCTTACCATCATATATATTCGTGAGCGAAAGTAAAGCAAAGGCGCACTCATAAAAGTAACTCTCATTTCCAAAGCATAGAAAAACAAAATAAGTGCTGGTTCCCATTATCTATTGTTAGAATGTGCTGTAATCCCTGCGGGGTGCATTTAAGCGCAGGCCAAAATAAATAAGCCTTGTAGAGAGGTCGCCATAATTATAGCCCAATGTAGATCCGTTGGGATAGCCATTAGCCGCAGTCGTTGACTTGCGATAAATAGCCCCAATGTCGATAAAAAGATTACGGCGGGCCTGGTAAGAAAGATTTATGTTCAGGCTGCTGACTTTATTTTCAGGGCCGTTAATGAGTTTGACGCCATATGTGTTGGAACCTTTGGGTGCAGTAACATAGGGCTTAAAGATGTCGTTGCCAAGGTTGGCATTACCCGTATCAACGCCATGTGTGTAATTCATGACCTTCGCAGTTATCGTTACATTGCGCAAAGGCTGGTAACGGATGATACCAACGGTTTTAATGAAACCAGCGCCTAGTGGGTCAGCAAGCGGTTGGTTGTAATTGGTATAGTTGGCCAGCGTATCCTGCGCCGTATAGCTATAAGGGCGCACTGCATTCATTTCGGCTTGCAGGTCCAGGTTGCGTATGCCAAACGCATCGAAATACTTGGCGCCTGCCTGTATGCCCCATTTATTGCCATACCAGCCTTTGTTACTGAAAAACTCTGACGATTTGAATTCATTGAGCATGAATTGCCCATATAGCTGAAAGTGCCTTGCCGCGATAATTTTCCCATAAAAACCTAAAAGCGATTTGTCGCCCCTGCCGTTAAAGCTGTTTACCGAATTGATGAGTATAACGGGGTTAAGGTAAGATAGTTCGTAAGCATTGGGCCTGTCAAAAACCACCGCCTCATAAAAACCCAAATTCAGCCATCTTGCGGCATTGTAGGAAATACTGTGTATCGTCGCGAACTTGTGTGGGTAGTTGGTGTCTTTATCCCGTTTAAATTGCTCGGTAAGTTCCAGGTAGATAGTTTCATAGTTGATCCTCCAGATGCGTGCCCGCAGGCGCAGGAAAGGCATATTAGAGGAAAAATCAGTTAGAAAAAGGCTTGTTGTTCCATCGCCAATAAAGAACTTACCTGACCCGAAGGTTACGTTTACCTTTTCTTTTACTGCCGCAAAATCAATATAACCGGTAGAATTAATGTAACCGAATGCACTACTGCGGTTTTTGGGGAGCAGGGCGTATGCTGCACCCGGCAACCCTAAACGGTTACCCGGCTTAACTGTGTAGTCATAAAAATAGCTGGGCAATTGTTCTGAGTTCTCGTTATAGTTTATGTATACACCCAATTTCTTGCCTATACAAGCTCTTATCTCCATGTTGTGGTTGTTATACATCAGGTTAGTAGAAGTGCCCTTTATAACCGGAGAGTTATTTTCAGATGTATTCATTACTGACAATATAGGGTTGATAGCCAGGAAAAGGTCCTTTCTCCGGATACTGACCATATCGTAAGGGGTACGATAGAATGTTTTGAACAAAGGGTGTTTCGACTTAATAAAAGCATCATCGCTGTGCGCCCACTCGCCGTTTTCTGATAGCATCTGGCGCATATTATAGATATCAATGGTGCTGTACCGGGTTTTGTCGGTACTGTCCTTCGCAGATATCATTTCGAGGAAATTCACGGCTTCTTTGCGCGACTCAGCCTTGTTATTCAGACTTAGGCTATCGCTCAGCCTGCCGGACCGCGTTTCAAGCCTGTCCAGCAACAAATAATCATCCGACCCCAATGGCAAATAGGTGGTTTGGGCGAAACTGTACGTGGCAACAAGTAGGAGTAGAAGGAGTAAGCCTGCTTTTTTGTGCATAAAGGCGTATTACGAAGTATGTAAATAGTAGATTTGCAATACAAAAATAAGCGTTATTGCTTCAAAACGTAATTTAACCCCAATATGGCTTCCGTATTAATAAAGAATGCAAGCATAGTAAATGAAGGCAAAACAACCCAAGGCGACGTTTGGGTAAAAGACGGCCTTATAGCTCAGGTGGGCGGCACCATAACCCCACAGGGCAACTACCGCGAAATAAATGCCGAAGGCCTGCACCTGCTGCCCGGGGTTATTGACGACCAGGTACATTTTCGTGAGCCGGGGCTTACGCAAAAAGCAAATATAGCGAGCGAAGCAGCAGCTGCGGTAGCGGGTGGAACAACCTCATTTATGGAGATGCCCAACACTAACCCGCCAGCCATAACACAGCAATTGCTGGAAGACAAATATACGATTGCAGCCAATTCGTCGGTGGCCAACTATTCCTTCTTCATGGGGGTATCTAATACCAATGCCGATGAGGTGCTGCGCACCAACGAAAAAAAGGAAAGGGTTTGCGGCATAAAGATATTCATGGGGTCCAGCACCGGCGATATGCTGGTGGATAACTACCTTACGCTGGGCAAACTGTTTTCGGAATCGGAATTATTGATAGCCACTCATTGCGAGAACGAGAACATAGTAAAAGACAATAAGGC
>CANBTK010000299.1 GCA_947372365.1 Flavipsychrobacter stenotrophus
TGCCATGTGCCGCGTCGCCAATAAGTATAACCCGGCCCCTGTGGTATTTTTGCAATGGCACATCTTCCAGGTCGTTATACAACAGCTCATTTTGTTGTTTAAGGCTGCCCATTATTTCAGGCACCTGCCCGCCGAAACTTGCAAAAAGGCCTTTAAAAGCATCAACGCTTATAGCGCTGTTAGCTTCATAGTTTTTAACCGTATTAACTGAAGCGAAACAATGAACGCTGTTTCTGGACAAGGGCACAATACCAAACCTTTTGCCATTGCCCCACATTTCGGTGATAGTAGTATTGTCCATCTCCTGAATATTATTGGCAATGAACCGCCACGACGAATACCCGGCATATTTGTTTGCCCGTTTCCCGAAAACAGCTTTCCTCACAGATGAGTTGATGCCATCGCACCCTACAACCAGGTCGTAATATTCAGTAGAGCCATTGTTTAAAACCACCTTTACCTTATCGCGCGCATTCTCTATGGACGTAAAAATAGTATTAAGGTGCACGGTAGTTTCCCGCAGGTGGCTCAGCAGGATATCATGCAGGCCATGCCGCAGTATAGTTAGCGTTTTCGCATAACCCGCATATTCGTCAAGGTTAAAAGAAGACAGTATTTTACCTTGTTCGTCAGCGATGTTTATATTCCTTATTTCATTTGACCTGAGTTCAATTTCATCAAGCAGGCCTATCTCCTTTAAAAGCCTCACGCCGTTCAGCGTCAGCGTAATGGCCCCGCCAACAGGCTTCCATTCCTTGCTCCGCTCTATGATGGTAACCTTAAAAGATTTCCGTTCCGATAGCAAGGCAAGCATAACTCCTGCTATTCCTCCGCCTACAATTAAAACATGGAGTGGTTTTGAATTCATATCTGGCATTACACGCCTGCTCTAAGCAAGTAAACCGGCATTTTAAAGGTGCCAGGAGCGGTTAAGCCACCTACTTTTAGGAATGATTATTTGCAGCGTTAAAGATGGCCTTGTTTAGGCTCGCGGTTGCTACACAATTTTCAGTTGATTTTACATTATTTACAGTATGCTGCCTGCCCCGTGCTATACAACGCAATTATACCATTACCAAGTATTGCCCGGCTTCCGCCTATAACCATGCAGGCCCCCTGTTTTGCAGCTACAAATGCACAAAAAAAACGCCCCGCAATGCGGAGCGCCAATATTGTATGCAACTAATGATTACAGGATAATTATGGTGCTATAGCGAAGCTGGTATTGCATTTGTCGCCTTCGTCTATCCTTATTAAAGTAAGGTGGTTAGTTTCTACCATTGGTACATTGTACTTAGCGGTAGCGCCTGTCTTAGCTTTTTTAAGGGTAAGTACGACATTGCCCACCTCATCGGTAGTAATAGCGTAAGTACCTTTTTCATTAGGGTTGTCACGAACGTCCCTGTAGGTTTTTTCGTAAGTACCGTAATTCATGTTGTTACCATTGCTGGCTGTCATTTTCAGGGTAGAAAAATAATGGATATAATGGCCATCATTTGTGCTTGATACCTTATCAGGGCACTTCATAGCTACGAAATACCATGTTTTGTCTAATAGTTCTTTTCTGTCAATAGCTTGAGCAAAAACGCCTGTGGACAAAGCGAGCAGGCACACGAGAAGAATGTTTTTCAACATATTTTTCATCATTAAGAGTTGTTTCTTCGCAGTAAAAGTAATAAAACCAATCTATTTTTTACCGTATCGCTGGGCAAGATACTCAATATTTTTAAGCAAAGTAGTGCTAGAGGTATTTTTCGGGTATTTTTTTGGGTGGGCACGCAGAAAAACTGGGTTTTGACAAGACTTTGAAAAAAGATAATTTTGTTATGAAAACAAAAATATGGCTTCGCAAAGCGGCGGCCCCGGATAAAGTTGATGTATTTTAAGTATAGTTATAAAAAATGCTTGAATGCTTGAAAATTGTTACAAAGTTGATATATCCGATAACTATGAGATATTTGAATTCATAAGTGAAGGACCCAGGGGTAGCGTCACAAAAGTTGTCAAGTACACTGAAATTAATATAAAAGGGTATTACAACCTTGGATTTGGCGATAAAGACCCACTAACAAGCCAAATTAATGACTTAGCAGTCACCAACAATGAAGATAGCCAAAAGGTTCTCTCAACAGTTGCTGCAACAATATATGTATTTACCGGACTCCATCCCGATTCGACAATCATTGCAACTGGGAGTACACAGGCAAGAACCCGATTGTACCAAATGGGTATATCTAATAATTTAGACACAGTCAATAAAGATTTCATAGTATTCGGCTTGGTGAATGAAGAATGGGAGCCTTTCCGTAAAAAGGTAACATATGATGCGTTTTTAGTAAGGAGAAAGTTGTAAATTTGTATATTGAAAATGAAAACACGGAAAACAATAAATAAAAAATTGCCAGCCGGGTTCAAAGTCAATCCCGAATTGGATAATAAGTATAATGATCAGCCTTTATTCAAAGAAAAGGTTGATAAGGCCAACCATATTTTGAAAACGGTCGGGCTTCCCAAATTAATAGGCTAGCCGTACTTGTTCTTTTGGAGTGTTTCTTTACCTGGTTGCCGGTTTAGCTGCTGTAAAACAGAATTAGAAGACAATAATGCGCAAAACCCCTATTGTGGCCGTAAGTATTTGCCTGGCCATTTCATTGTCTGCGAGTATTTATATGTTATTAAAAGGGATTTCCTCAAACGGATTCCAAGATGGAGAGATGCCAGCCAACCCGGGAATTGAAGGGTATGGTGGTTTATTTGTTTCTCTTGTTTTAGCCTACTTTTTATTTTTGATAGTTCGGGAAGAGCGGCGAAGAGCACGTAAATAATTGACTTACGGGTTATATCAGCAACTATTAACAATTCCACACCTTATTCGTAACTTTGCAGCCAATTTTCACTAATATATTATAGGTATGTCTTATTCCTTAAAGAATAAAGTACGTTTGGTTACAGCAGCATCGCTTTTTGATGGGCATGATGCTTCTATTAATATAATGCGCCGCGTAATGCAGGCAAGTGGTGCCGAGGTGATTCACCTTGGGCACGACCGCAGTGTGCAGGAAGTAGTTGATTGTGCTATACAGGAAGATGCCAATGCGATTGCCATTACGTCATACCAGGGTGGCCATGTGGAGTACTTTAAGTATATGCACGACCTGCTGAAAGAAGCAGGTTGCGGGCACATAAAAATATTTGGCGGCGGTGGCGGCGTTATTCTGCCTGATGAAATAAAGGAACTGCATGAATATGGCATAACACGCATTTATTCCCCAGATGATGGCCGCCACATGGGCCTACAGGGCATGATAGATGATCTGCTGGAACAGAGCGACTACGCAACTGGCGCTGTGCTGAATGGTGAAGTAGGCCACATACCTGAAAAAGATGTAAAATCAATTGCCCGTTTAATATCAGCTGCAGAAAACTACCACGATCTGCCTGCAACACAAATGGCGTTGGCTAAAATTGCTGAACAGGCCAAGATTTCTAAAACACCAGTACTCGGTATTACTGGTACAGGTGGCGCAGGTAAGAGCTCGTTGGTCGATGAAATAGTTCGTCGTTTCCTCATTGACTTTAAGGATAAAAATATTGGCATCATTTCTGTTGACCCTTCAAAAAGGAAAACAGGTGGTGCGCTTTTGGGTGACCGTATCCGTATGAATGCTATCCGCAATAAGCGGGTGTATATGCGTTCTATGGCAACCCGTCAGAGTAATCTTGCAGTATCTAAACACATACTGGATGCGGTAAACATACTTAAAGCTGCGCACTACGACCTTATAATACTGGAAACATCGGGCATAGGCCAGAGCGATACACAGATCACAGACTATTGCGACTCCAGCATGTATGTAATGACGCCGGAATATGGTGCCGCTACGCAGCTGGAGAAGATAGACATGCTTGATTTTGCGGACATTGTTGTTATTAATAAGTTCGACAAGCGTGGTGCGTTAGACTCCCTTCGCGACGTTAAGAAGCAATACCAGCGCAACCATAAGCTGTTCGATAAAAACCCCGATGATATGCCTGTTTATGGCACTATCGCTTCACAATTCAACGACCCTGGCACCAACACCATGTACAAGGCATTGATGGATGTAGTGGAGACGAAAACGCATACCGGCCTCAAAACCAGCTATGCGATCACTGATGAGATGAGCGAGAAGATTTACATCATTCCACCTCACAGAACCCGCTATCTGAGCGAAATTTCTGAGAACAACCGCAAGTACGATCAATGGACCAAAACGCAGAGCGGAATCGCTCAAAAGCTTTTTGGGCTGAAGACTACCATCGATATTATTAAAGCAGGC
>CANBTK010000300.1 GCA_947372365.1 Flavipsychrobacter stenotrophus
CCCTGAGCGCAACCTTTACCGCCCCGGCGAAACCATACACCTGAGTACCATAGTACGCGATGAGGATTGGCAGGTGCAGCCAGGCCTTCCGGTGAAAATAAAGCTGAGCATGCCTAACGGCAAGGAGTTTGCGATGATGCAGAAAATACTGAACGAGCAGGGCTCATGCGAGGCCTCGTTTAACCCGCCGCCAACAGCTATAACAGGCAACTACCTGGTGGAGGTTTTCACGGGCAACAATGTGCTGCTTAATTCATACAACATAAGCGTGGAAGAGTTTATGCCCGACCGAATGAAGGCTTCGCTGAAACTGGACAAGGCCGATTATAAACCGGGCGAAGTAGTTACCATGAACCTGCAGGCCGATAACCTCTTTGGCACGCCTGCAGCGGGCAGGAACTACCATGCCGAAATGAACTTATCTAAAGTGGCGTTTTCATCGGATAAATTCCCGGACTACCTGTTTGATTTAAATGCCGATTTCAACTTTAATACCGATAGCAAAGAAGGCAAGGTTGATGACAAAGGCGCGGCAACGGAAACCTTTAAGCTGGATGGCGCTACTGCTAATGTGGGTATGTTGAATGGCAACGTAATGGCCACAGTATTTGACGAAACCGGCAGGCCGCTGCACCGCTACGAACATTTCACGGTGTACACCCAGCCACTGTTTGTGGGCATAAAATGCCCGCAGGAATATATATCAACCAAGTCGCCGGTAAGGATAGGGCTGGTAAACCTGGATAAGAACGGCACCCCGCAGAATGGCGATGTACAGGTAACAGTAATAAGGAAAGACTGGCATACAGTAATACAGCAGGATGGTGGCAGCTACCGCTACGTGTCGGTAAACGAAGACAAGGTAATAAGCAATGAGGTAATACATGTGGGCGGCGTAAACACAACCTATGGCTTTACGCCCAATGAAAGCGGCGAATACCAGGTAAGGGTTTACGAGTACAGCTCTAACAGCTACGTGTCTAAAACACTGTATGCCTATGGCTGGGGCGATACCGAGTATTCGTCATTCGAAGTGAACAACGAGGGCAATGTGGAGATAAAAACTGACAAAGCCGAATACAATACCGGCGATAATATCAAGGCGTTATTTACAACTCCATTCGAAGGGAAAATACTGGTGACGCTGGAGCGAGGCAAGATGATAAAATACTACTACCTGAACACGAAAAATAAATCGGCATCGCTGTCATTCAGCGCAGAAGAAAACATGCTGCCCAATGTGTACATAACGGCTACTTTGTTCCGCGCTATGGATGGCAGCGATATGCCACTGACTGTAGGGCATGGCTTTAAATCGGTAAGGGTAAGCAATAAGAATTACGAATTGCCCGTAGCCATAACCGTGGTTGAAAAATCGCGCTCAAAAGTGAAGCAAACCATCAGCGTAAAAACCACCCCCGGCGCGTTTGTAACTATTGCCGCTGTGGACGAAGGCATACTGCAGGTAAAGAATTTTGCTACGCCGGACGCCTACAATTATTTCTACCAGAAAGTGGCGCTCACCGTTAACAGCTATGACATATACCCATGGCTGATGCCGGAGATAAAAACGCGCCTTTCCAGCACCGGTGGCGATGGCGATAACAGCGGCGGCGGCCGTGTAAACCCTATGTTTGTGAACCGTGTAAAAAATGTATCGTTCTGGAGTGGCATACGCGAAGCCGATGGCCGTGGCAATGTGAAATTTGATATAGACATACCGCAATTTTCAGGAGACATTAGGGTAATGGCTTTGGCTTATAAAAATAAAGGCTTTGGCAGCAGCGACAAGCATATGAAGGTGGCTGACCCTATTGTTATCAGCGCAGCATTGCCGCGCTTCCTTACGCCTAAGGACGAAGCCACCATGGGCGTATCGCTTAACAATACTACCAATAAAGCTACTACTGCAGTTGTTACCGTAACTACCAGCGGCCCGCTGGGCGTAAAGGGTGAAGCCTTGCAAACAGTGCAGGTGCCCGCCAACAGGGAGCAAAGGGCAGTGTTTAATATAGTAGCACAGCCATCAATAGGCGCAGGCAAAGTAACGGTTACCGTAAGGGCGCTGAACGAAACATTTGTAAACGAAACCGACATAAGCATAAGGCCCCCGGCATCGTTGCAGAAGATAACAGGCAACGGGCAGGCTACCGAAAACAAAGCAACAACAATAGATATAAAGAACAACCTTATCCCGTCATCAATGCAGGGCAAGCTGGTGGTAACCAAGTCGCCATTAACGCAGTTCACTAAGCACCTTAACGACCTTGTGCGCTACCCTTATGGCTGCGTGGAGCAAACTGTATCGGCAGCCTTCCCGCAGTTGTATTATGCCGACCTTGTAAAGGGCATGAACAGCAGCGCAGGCAAGGAACTGAACCCCGCTTATAATGTGCAGCAGGCTATTATAAAACTACAGGCTATGCAGCTAGGCGATGGAGGCCTTGCTTACTGGCCTACAGGCGGCGCGGAAAGCTGGTGGGGCAGCGTGTATGCATGCCACTTCCTGCTGGAAGCTAAAAAGGCAGGTTACGACGTAAATGCCCATACGCTGGAGCGGCTGCAGGAATACCTGAAGTACAGGCTTTACAAGAAAGAGGTGATGACCTTCATCTATAATGGCAACGCCCATAAAGATGTGGCACCGGAGGAAATACCTTATTCGCTTTATGTACTGGCGCTGGCAGGGCATACGCAGCAATCGGATATGAACTACTACAAAGCCCACCAGGAGCTG
Source organism: Flavipsychrobacter stenotrophus (assembly GCA_947372365.1). Lineage (GTDB taxonomy): Bacteria > Bacteroidota > Bacteroidia > Chitinophagales > Chitinophagaceae > Flavipsychrobacter > Flavipsychrobacter stenotropha_D. The sequence continues at coordinate 2,738 of CANBTK010000300.1, forward strand.
TTAACGCTCGATGGCAAATACCTGCTTTCAGCGGCCTATGCACTATCTGGCCAGCCATCGCAGGCAAGGGATGTTTTGCCGCCTGCATTTGCGGGCGAGGTGCCGGAAAAATGCTTCGGTGGCAGCTTCTATTCTTATATCCGCGATGAGGCATTGTCGCTGCTGGTATTGCTGGATGTAGATGCCAATAACAGGCAGGTGGGCATTATGGCCCAGCAGCTATCAGGCCAGTTGGCTAAGGAGCGCTACCTGAGCACGCAGGAAAATGTTTTCAGTATGCTGGCACTGGGCAAGATAATGCGGGCCGCTAACCAAACAACCGCTACTGCTACCGTTACTGCCAATGGCAGGGCTATAGGCACCACAACGGGCCAGCCCCTTACGCTGGATATGAAGGGCCATGCCAGCGAAGCTATAGCTGTGCAGGTAAAAGGCAATGGCAAGTACTACTACTTCTGGGAGATGGATGGCATAACTGCTGATGGCAGCTATAAAGAAGAGGATAGCTACATAAAAGTGCGCCGCACTTATTTCGACAGGCAGGGCCACGAAGTAAAGGGCAACTTCCGCCAGAACGACCTTGTGGTGGTGCGCCTGTCGGTAGAAGGGCAATATGAAACCATGGTAGACAATGTGGCTATAACCGATATGCTGCCCGCCGGCTTTGAGATAGAGAACACAAGGCTGAACGAAATGCCGAAGATGGACTGGATAAAGGAACCGGCAAGCCCCGATTATATGGATATACGCGATGACCGCATTAACATGTTTACATCGGTAGGGCGCAAGCGCAAAGATTTCTTTTACATGGTGAGGGCAGTATCGCCCGGCACCTTCCAGCTGGGGCCGGTACAGGCCGATGCTATGTACGATGGCAACTACCATTCGTATAATGGTGCAGGGGTTATTAAAGTTTCGGAAAGGTAATAGAGTGGCAAAAGAAACGGGCGTGATGCCGGAACCAACAAGAATGCAACGTTTTAGAAAGATGCTGAAGAAGGGCGCCGCCGGTACCGCTGTTGCGGTGCTGGCGTACCTTCTGCTGGCGCGCATAATACCTGTCAATACTGATATCCCCTTTGCGCGTGTGGTGCTGGCGCGCGATAGTACGGTGCTGCATGCCTACCTGGCTAAAGACCATCAGTGGCGCATGTTTACGCGGCTTGACGAAATAACGCCTGAGCTAAAAAAGGCCATAGTATTTAAAGAGGACAAGCACTTTTACAAGCACCTGGGAGTAAACCCGCTGGCAGCGGGCAGGGCGTTGATGAACAACATCTTTAAGCTGAAGCGCACATCGGGCGCATCAACCATTACCATGCAGGTAGCGCGTATGCTTAACCCCAAGCCCCGCACTTATTTTAATAAATGCCTGGAGATGTTTTGCGCTACCCAGCTGGAGCTGCGCTACAGCAAGGACGAGATATTGCAGCTATACCTTAACCTGGTGCCCTATGGCTCTAATATTGATGGCGTAAAAGCCGCCTCGCTGCTGTACTTCAACAAAACGCCCGACCACCTTTCGCTGGCAGAAATAACTGCACTCAGCATTATACCTAACCGCCCCAAT
>CANBTK010000301.1 GCA_947372365.1 Flavipsychrobacter stenotrophus
CGCTGGTTAGTAACCACAACTATGCTGCCAAAAATATTATTCAGGTTGCGCATGGCTTCTTCCACGCCATCATGAAAATAAAATTCGCTCCATGATGTTATGTACGAACCTACCGATTCCACGTTAATCACGCCGTCCCTGTCCAGGAATAAGGACCAGGTTTTGTCAATATCGCTTTTGTTGTTTAAAAATGTCATTTTAGCTAGGGTTTTTTGTCCGCAAATAAATTCTCCTCCACAACCTCGCACACAATGTGCCCAATCATAATATGCGACTCTTGTATCCTTGGCGTATCAGAGCTGGGTACATTAATAAGGTAGTTGCAAAGGCCCTTCATCTTACCGCCGCTTTCACCAGTAAAGCCTACAGTAACCATGCCAATATTCGTTGCTTCATTAAGGGCATTGATAATATTAACAGAATTACCTGAGGTACTCAGCGCGATAAGCACGTCGCCGGGCTTGCCAGAGCCTTTCACTATCCTACTATAGACGAGGTCGTAGCCATAATCGTTTGCTACTGCTGTAAGATATGATGAATTGCAATGTAATGCCTCGGATGGTAAGGGCGCCCTATCGAAATAAAACCTGCCGCTGAATTCAGCCGCAAGGTGCTGCGCATCGGCAGCGCTGCCGCCATTGCCACAAAAGAGGACTTTATTCCCATTTGCGAAGGCCTGCGTTACAATGCTGATAACCTGTTCCACTTGCGACAATAGTGATGGGTTGGATAGTATACTCAGTTTTACATCAACAGATGACTGTATGATGTTCTTTATTTTCTGTTCCATATAGTAGAGTCAAAATAAAGGATAAATTTTCAGAACGAAAACAAAAGTTGCCAACAAATAAATGAATGATGATTGATTTTAACATTTTAGGGCCGCATAACTATCCCACATATTAATCGGCGTTTAAATAACCATAATTACGGGGAGCGCCCTAACCTGCCATAATTTCTGGAACAGGTAGATATAAATAGGCTTTTTGAGTAACATTACACTAAAACTTAGTCCCTATGCCGGTTACCCATATATATTGGTTTGCTTACTTCAGTACCGACGAACCCAGCGTAAGGTACCGCGGGCTTTACGCACTTGAACACATGCAAAAAACGCACGGCATCACGTATGATATTGTTTACCCCGGTTACAGCCACAGGGCTGTACATGCATTTATCAAAACATACTTTTCGGTATTAATTAACCGTAAGCCGGGCTCTGTCATCGTGTTTGAAAAAATACATACCCGGAGAGTGTATGCTACTGCATTAAAAGTACTGCTCAAGCTGCACCCTAAAATGACAATTTATGATATTGACGATGCCGATTACCTGAAGTTCCCTCCAAAAAACATCTATCATTTCATGAAAAACTGTAGCGCCTGCACTGTTGGTAGCACAGCGTTAGCAAAGTTCACTAATGAATTAAATAAGAACGTATTACTGCTTACATCCCCCGTTGTTGCCCACGCCGAAGTCAAAGCCGCCCGGAACAGCATTTTTACCATAGGCTGGGTAGGCTATTATAATGCCCACCGCGAAAGCCTGCTGCAATTGCTCTTTCCATCCCTAAAAAACCTCTCGTTTCCTATTAAGCTCATACTATTGGGCGTTACAAAGCCCCAACATTTTGCCGAGGTAAACGAATATTTCAATTGCGCAGCCCATGTTACAATTGAAATGCCACAAAATATTAACTGGCACGACGAACAGGCACTGTATAATAAAATATCAACTTTCGATATAGGTGTTGCGCCACTGCTACCTACCAGCATCAATAAAGCCAAATCAGCCTTTAAGGTAAAACAATATTTATCCTGCGGGGTGCCTGTGCTTGGCAGTGGTTTTGGTGAAAATGAGCAATTCCTTAACCATGGGGTTAACGGGTTTGTTTGTAATGATAGCAGCAGCTATGCCGAATACATTCGCCTGGTTGCCGCCATGGCCGATGATACCTATGCATCAATGAGCGAAAATGCATTCAGGTCGCGGGAAGCATTTAGCATGAAAAACTATTGCAGCACATTCATTTCGTATTTGAATAAGGGGATACAGGCGGCGGAGCCTGCACAGGCCGGGTAATAAATTGTGATTTAATTGGTGCATTAGGCGGGAGGTAATTTTGCAGGCAACGCAGGGCAGGCTACCTTTAACACAACCACCAAAATAAGCATCCATGAAAATCACTTTCCACGGGGCAGCCAGGACCGTAACCGGCTCCAAGCACCTATTGCAACTCAACAATGGCAGGAAATACCTTTTAGATTGTGGCTTGTTTCAGGGAATGGGGCAAGAAACACTTGAGCTCAATAGCCATTTTGGTTTTGAGCCTTCGGAAGTTGATGCAGTAATTATTTCGCATGCGCATATTGACCACATAGGGCTGTTGCCCAGGCTGGTCAAGCAAGGCTATAAAGGCAAAATATATTGCACCCCGCAAACGAAGGAACTGGCCGAGCTTTTGCTGCTGGATTCTGCCCATATACAGGAAAGTGATGTAAGGTTTGTGAACAAACGGAATGAAAAACAGGGCAAGCCAGAAGTAATGCCACTTTATTCCGAGGAGGATGCTATGGCTGTGTTCCCGATGTTTGTTACTGTACCCTACAATACACCCTTTAAAATTGACGGTAATATAGAGCTGCTATATACCGACTGCGGGCACATACTGGGCAGCGCAGCCATAAACCTGAAGGTTACTGAAGGCGGCAAGCTGATGCGGCTGGCATTTAGTGGCGACGTAGGCAGGTATAGCGATTTGATATTGCGCAAGCCTTCGCCCTTCCCGCAGGCCGACTATATCCTGCTGGAATCTACCTACGGCAATAAATTGCATAAACTGGTTGTAGCCTCTGCCGATGAGCTGCTTAAATTTATTGTTGACACCTGCCTGAAGAAAAAAGGCAACCTGGTTATACCTGCCTTTAGCGTAGGCAGGACGCAAGAAATCCTCTACCTGCTCAACAGGCTGGAAACGGAAAACAGGCTGCCGCCGGTTAACTACTACGTAGATAGCCCCATGTCAATAGAGGCTACCGAAATAATAAAGGTGCACCCAGAATGCTTTAACGAGCAGGTGCAACAAGTAATGAATACAGATACCGACATTTTCAGCTTTAAGGGGCTGCATTATTCTAAAACAGTGGAAAATTCAAAAGCGCTGAACAATTTAACCGAACCCTGCGTTATCATTTCGGCATCAGGCATGGCAGAAGCCGGGCGTGTAAAGCACCACATCGCCATTAATATTGACAGTGCCAAAAACACCATCCTTTTTGTGGGTTACTGCGAGCCGCACTCATTGGGTGGCAAACTGCGCGGCGGGGCCACAGAGGTGAGCATTTACGGCGAGCACTATGATGTAAAGGCAGAGATAGGCCTTATAGAAAGCATGAGCGCCCATGGCGACTATGAAGACCTATGCGAATGGCTGAGCTGCCAGGACCCCAGCGAAGTAAAAAAACTATTTCTGGTACATGGCGAATATGACGTACAAACCGAATTCAGGGAGCGGCTGCTTAAAAAAGGGTTTAATAATATTGAAATACCCAGCCTGCACCAGGAAGTGGAGCTGGAATAAGATTATGAGGTAGTGGTAACATAGGGCACGGGCGAACTGACTTTAAACCAAGTTCCCCAATACAGGATTTAGAATCTCTCAGGGCTAACACAATAGTAGGCATCAAAGCTACCCAAACAGTAAAAACTTGGACCGCAAAAAATGGCATGATTTTTTGCATAATTTTTATTTTTAGTATGTTTCGGAATTAATTAACCTTTCATTCTACCACTAATTTCTCTGTGAACACTCGGCTGGATGTAACTGCTTGTATATAGTAAAGGCCGCTGGGTGCATTTAACTCTAAAGATTGCTGGCTATTGGTTTGGCCGACAAATTGTTTTAACATCTTACCCATAGCGTCAAATATTTTATATTCAACCTGTTCGTTCAGCACCGAAGGGAGGGTCACATCAAAACGGGAAGACGTTGGATTGGGGAAAATAACAATTTTCTGTATTCTAATAGTTGCAATATTAGCTATCTCTGAAGGTACGTTACATCCTATACACCTTACTCTTTGGTTTGCTTCGTCAGCTATGTATATGCGGCCTTTGCGGTCAACTGCGACACCTGTAGGGAAAGTAAAGTTGGCTAATAGTGGGTCGCCTCCATCGCCAGAAAAAATTCCCGTTCCAGCACCAGCTATTCTATTAATAATACCACTAGCATTTATCTTTCTGATTTTATCGCGGTTTTCATCAACAATATAAACATTACCATTATCGTCTACGGCAATGCCT
>CANBTK010000302.1 GCA_947372365.1 Flavipsychrobacter stenotrophus
TGCGCCGTATAATCAAGCGCCCCATCGTTAAGGATATCGGCCTCTATACTTTTAAATACCTTGAAGGGCGCGAGTTTGGCATTGAGCGCATCTACTTCTATGTGCTGTGCTGCTATTTGTTCCGGCTTCAGGCCATTGGCATAAAAGGCCGCCTGCGAGTGGTCGCTGATAACCAGGTATTCAAACCCTTTGTCGCGCGCGGCTATGGCCATTTGTTCTATCGTGCTCATACCATCGCTCCATGTAGAGTGGGAATGTATAATGCCCCTGATATCGGCTTTGGTAACCAGCGCAGGCATATTATTGGCTGCTGCCTTATCAAGCACCGATGCCGTTTCCCTGAGTGCGGGCGGTATGTATTGCAGCTTGTTTGCCGCAAAAACCTCCTCTTCGGTAGCCGGTGCTGGTGGTACTGTATATTTCGTAGTAAAGGCTGCTATAAACTCATCGCTGCCTGTTGTAGTAAATTGCACAGCGTATAAAGCGCCCTCTTCTGCAACGTAAAAACGTAGTACAGGGCTGCCCGGCAGTTGAATGGTTATGGCATTACCGCCTTCGGTTATTGTTACGCCTTCCTGCCCGTTGAAATAGGCGGCGAGGGCCGCGCCAGTAGCTGTTGTTACAAAGCTAATGGTATCAATAATTTCCACCTGCCGCCGCACCGCGCCAGTGAGCAGGAACTGCGATGCCGGGAATTGTGTTTGCAGTGATTGTAGTAACGAATTAGCGATTTTTTCAGCTTCTGCCCACAATACAAAGCCTTCATTCTGCCTTATGTAGGCGATGCTCTGCAACAGGCTTTCTTGAGTTTTAGCACCAAAGCCTTTTAGCGCCACCAGCCTGTTTTCATTGCAGGCATATTCCAGTTCGCCTACCGATTCTATGCCCAGCTCGTTCCAGATGACGGCAATCTTTTTAGGGCCAAGGCCTTTTATCTGTAGCAAATCTAAAATACCCGGTGGCGTATTGGCAATGATTTCTTCCAGCGCCGGGAACTGCCCGGTAGCCAGCATTTGCAATATTTTTTTACCTGTGGAGTTGCCTATGCCCTTCATGCTGAAAAGCTCCGCCTCGCTCATTTCGGCGGCCTGCCGGGGCAGTTTTTCTATATTGTATGCGGCAATGCTGTATGATTTAGACTTAAAGCTGTCTTCGCCATGAATGTCCATTAATTTGGACAGCAACGAAAACTGGTCGGCAATCTGATCGTTAGTCAACTTAAATAATATGAAAAAATGAAAAAATAACGCACTCTAATATGGCCCTAAATTACGGATGATTAGCCATATTCCGAAGGAACAGGCAACCTCACGCCGGCCCTATGCGAAAGAGAGCGGCGTGTTGTGAATTCCCAAAAAAAGCCAGCCATACGAGGTGGTAGTGCGCTTGGGGTAGCGGCATTGATTAGCTGGCACCTTATTACAAAAATATGCCGCACCATTGAGATGCGGCATATTTTATCATGAATAGTTGTATGATCAAGTAACCATAGGCTACTACAATTTCACCCACTTCTCAACCATTGTTTTGCCACCTGATGTTAGCTGCACGGTATAAATACCTGCGGGCAAGTCGCTTACCTGCAGCGAATACACATTAGCGCCTGCATGCAATTGCTTGGTGCTTGCTGCAAACCTTTCGCCTTTCACGTTTACTATGCATAAATTGGCAAGGGCTGGCATTTCGGCTGTAATGGCAACATTAATTACATTGGTGGCCGGGTTAGGGTAAAGGCTGAAACCTAAGGAAACAGTAACATTTTCAACCTCCAGGTGCGGATAGCTAACGGTAGCAGAATCGGTTATGCCTATGCCCAGGTTGTAGTATGCGCCTGATGGCGTTGATTGCAGCTTAACAGGGCGTACCATGTAGAACTTAAGGCCATTGGTGCCTATAGTATCTACAAAGGTGGTGCCTGCCACCATGTTCGATATTTTCTGGTAGCTGCCATATTCGCTTGTAGCACGGTAAACATAATACCCTATTACTGAAGCATCGGCTGACGCGCCCCAGTTAAGGGTAGCACCATGCAATGTAGTGTGCGTAATAACCAGGTTGGTCGCTGGCTTAATGTAGTCGTTCCTGAGTGTAAGGTCGCCAAGCAGTGCAATATGTACCCAGTCCTGTATGCCATAAATGCTGGCAGGGCCGTAAACGTAACCGCTGTTGTTTTGCGAATGCCATGCCGAAAAACCGATGTTCTCGCCTAAGCCCATGTGGTGGAAATACCAATATGGCCTGCCTGCCCAGCATGATGTAAGGGCTGGGTTGTTGCTACAGATAGGTGCGCGTAGAAAATTGTTCTGTACGTTCCAGTCGCCAAAATAGCTGCCAAATAAAACAGTAAAAATGCCATTCATGTTATGGGCAGCAAAATCTGAAGTGCTACCAATGCCGCCTGCAGAACTGAATGAACCGCCACCGCAACCATAAGCCCACTGGTAAGAAGCGGTATCCAGGTTGGCTATAAATGCAGACGTAGGTGCTATGCTGTCCCTGCCCAGCATAGGCGGGAAACTGCGCCACGCAGTGGATGCGAATGCTTCGTAGTAGGAAATGCCGCCGGAAACGGTTGTGAATACCCCGAAATTATCGCTGATAATACCCCTGCGCCTTACATAAAGCGAATCCATCTTGTAAATATGGTCTTTGGCCAGGTAACGGTTCATCCGCTGTATTTCGGTTGATGAAAATGCTGGCATATCGTACACATCTATCCTGCTTACCTGTAACTGCGTAAGTGCAGGTATTACCGTCTGGTCCCACTTACCATCGCCGGGCACATTCCTGTTAGGCGTATAACTTGATGCTGCATCATTTACTGATGCGTCTGTCCAGGTTGCAGCAAGCTCGGCATAATATACATCGGCTGGCCATGCGCCTAAATGGTCGGGGTGGCCATCGGGGTTAAGGTCGCCGCTGTATGGCACCGCAACATGGCCCACCAACAATACAGCCTTTACGTTAGCATTGTTATTGTAGTCGGCTTTAATCAGCGCCTTTATAGCGGTATCCTTAACTGTGCGGGCTACGTCGTGCCTGAAAACCTGCCAGCCGTCGCCGCTTATGTCCTTCATTAATTTATGGATGCCCACAGCGCAGGAATCGGAATAAGTGCTGTCAACTATCAGTACCAGCCCGCCTTTGCTATGTATAGCCGGGGCTTTGATGCCTGCATATATATAGCCGGTACCCTGCCAAATAGTAGCGCCGGAACGGTGGTCGGCAACCACCTGGTATTCGTAAGCTGAATCAACAATAACTGCATTATCTGCATACACGCTATCGTTGGTAGTGAGTGTAGCCACAACACTACCCCATGTAAATGCGGTTTTAGTTTTTTTGTATACCTTGTAGGTGGTGGTGTCGGCAAGCCGCTTCCATTGCAGGGTTATTTTTGCCGGGCTGGTTTGCACGGTGGCGTTTAACTGTACTGCAAAATCCTGCGTTGTCTGGGCAGAAAGTACGCCACAAAACAACAGGGCAGGCAAAAAGGTAAAAATGCGCTTCATTAGTGAATATTTGGTGGAAAGATAGCAATTAAACTATAGATAAAAAATACCTATCCCCCCAAATATGACTTGCCTTCAGCCTTACTTACCCTTGCCTTTTGTAAACAGCGGGTTGTTCTTCGTTGTTGGCAATATGAACCCGGCGCTCAGTATAAGTTCATACGTGCCAAACGCCTGGCTGGCAGTGCCACCTGATGCTAACCTTAGGCCACTGTAGCGGGCATAATCCACTTTTTGCGACAGCTCAATAAATCCATAACGCATTACGGTTACCCTAAGAGCAGTTTCCAGGCCTGTATTCCATCCGCCGAATTGAAAATGAGGGTCGTTTGCCACACCGAAAAGCCTGTTTTCAACGTGAGGGATAACCGGGCCTACGCCTATTTTGCCCACAAGGTCAACCGCAATGCTGCGGGAATCATACAATTCAAAACGCTTTACAAGATTAAGCAGGAAGAAATTGGCCCCATTGTTTAAAAAGTAGTAAAACCCGTTCTGTTCGGAAAAGAGTATTGAATCATCAACATTGGCATTGTTCAGCTTGCCCTTTACCCTTACTCTCTGGTTATCTGCTATTATATATTTCGTATGGTCAAAGTTGATTTCAAGGCCAAGGTCCTGTTTTTCATTAAAATAATAGCCTATGCGGTAGTTATACTGCGGAATAGTAACCGGCTGCCTGAAAATGCTTTTGTTGTTCCACCCCATGTGGTCGCGCCCTTTAACCTGCACTAAATCATAATTATTGCCTACCGCATCCTGCTTTACATGCACTGTAGAAT
>CANBTK010000303.1 GCA_947372365.1 Flavipsychrobacter stenotrophus
CTCCGTGGTGAGCTACGTTATGGCCGTCAATAGTAATTGCTCCTTGATTCATTTTTGCACTTTTTGTGGCTATTGCTTTATAGCCGATTATTTCATCGATACTGCTTTTGAAGAGTCTGCTTTAGTTCCGGCCTTAGGTGCTTCTCCACCTGCTTTTGGGGCCTCGGTACTAGCTGCAGGGGCAGCCGGTGCTCCACCTATGTTATTTTCGGCATAGTAAGACTGCTGAGCAGCTAACCATGCGTCATATTGCGCCTGCGTTTCCACTATAACAGTGCCGCGCATTGAGTAGTGGCCTTTACCGCACATCTGGTCGCAGGATATTTCGTACACAAAATTAGGATTGTGTGTTATCTGCTTCATAGAATCTGTAGTAATGGTAGGGGTCAACCACAGTGTAGTAGTAATACCTGGTACTGCGTCCATCTTTAGGCGGAAGTGAGCCAAACCAACGTCATGTATTACATCGCGCGAACCAATTAATAATTTGGTAGGCTTGTTCACAACAAGGTGAAGCTCACCTTTCTGCGAAATAATGTCATCCATGTTATGTGGGTCTTTCCAATCAAGGCCCAGTACGTTATTGGCATCGCTTATTTTGCGGAAATCCCTCTTGCCCAATTCGTTGTCTTTGCCAGGGTACCTTACCAGCCAGTTAAACTGCTTACCAACAACTTCAATAACCGTAGCGTTAGCCGGAGCTTCAGAAGTTACAGCAGCCCAGTTTTTCAAACCAATTGCAACCAATATTGCCATTGCAATAGCAGGGATAGTAGTCCAAAGTAACTCAAGCTTGTTGCTGTGCGCAAAATAGAATGACTTACGGTTTTCAGTTGCCTGGTAACGGTAAACAAACCAAAAAAGTACGGCCTGAGTAGCAAAGAATACGATACCTGTAACAGCTACAGTTACGTTAAACATGGAGTCATACTTAACACCATTTTCACAGGCTGCCACCGGGAGCAGCAAACCTTTGAAATATTCATTGAACCTCCAGATGCTGTACATGAAAAGGAAGAAAAAGGCAACCAATATCCAGGCAATAACCCGGTTGGTTTTAAATTTTACCTGTTCCTGGCCACGCATTACCGAAGCATATTCGCTTGCTTTACCTATCTGGTAGATAATGATAAAAACCAGAAATATCAATAGTATTGTTATTAATCCCGACATGGTCGTTCAGCTTATTTTCTAATTAAATGTGTTATCCTTACTCTCAAACTTTTAAAAACCCTTAGGCAATGTGTACCGCTGTTTCCTTCAGCATAATATGGTTGTTAGGTATCAGCGACGATTTAGTAAGCGTGTTAGAAACACAGTAAATCAAAATACCAACAAAACCCATGAATGTGCCAATCTCGTACCAGTTAATGTGCCAGTTTTCACCAAGGACACCAGGCATAATCATCTGATAGAAATCGAGCCAGTGGCCGAAGATGATCAACATCGCAACGAAAGTAACAGTAAAGTAGTTGCGTTTGCTCGGGCGTGCCATAAGGATGATGAATGGCATTACAAAGTTGATAAGGAAGTTAGCATAGAATATTACGCTGTAAGGGCCCTGCTGGCGCAATTTAAAATAAACAGTTTCGTCAGGGATGTTAGCGTACCATATCAGCATGTACTGTGCAAACCATAAGTATGTCCAGAAAATACTGAAGGCAAACATAAACTTAGCAAGGTCATGCATGTGCTCCTTAGTAACTAAGTGAAGGTTGCCCTGGTTCTTAAGGTAGATAACCCAAAGCATAATCAAAGACATACCACTTACAAAAGAACTAGCGAAGTTATACCAGCTAAACAAAGTAGAATACCAGTGTGCCTGTACGCTCATCACCCACAACCAAGGGATAGTGCTCATCTGAGACAAACCATAAACAATAAGGAACAAACCTGAAAGCCTGAAAACCTTCCAGTAAATCTTAGTGTCGTTTTTAGGGGCGCTTTCCTGAGCAATGGACATTGCGCGGAATTTGCGGCCAAAGAAAGCCCACAAACCAACGGTAACCATACTGAAACCGATGAACATGCCTTTGTTAAGGAAAGGAACTTTGCCTTCAAGGATTTTGTCGCCGGCAGGGTATAACCAACGGTAAATCATGTTGGTGGTATGACCGCTTGCATCCTTGGTACTGAAACCAAACATAATAAGCGCTGTAACTACAATTGTAATTAAACCAAACACCCAAACGTTGGCACCAATAGCCTCAGGTACGCGGCGGTAGGCCGTAAGCCATGAGCCTTGTGCAAGGTTAACGGCAGCCTGGACAAATATGCTCACGCCAGTAATAAATGTAAAGAACACACTATCGTGGAGCAGGACAGCCCAGAAACGAGCCTTGTCTAAATCGCTGCTTCCATGCCCCATGAGCAAAAAAGCAATACCACATATAAGTGTCAACACACCTACACCTATCAGCATCAAGCTGGTATTTCTTAGTCGCGCAGGTATCTCAAAACGGTCATTCATTGTATGCTACTTTTATAAAAACTAATACAAATATTGTTTACTTCTACTTATTTGCTGCTACCTTCTTTTCTTCAGTAACTGCTGTTGCCTTGGCCGCAGTGTCAGGCTTAGCAGTTGCTTCACCAAAAACAAAAGCATCACCGCCATTTTCCGACTGCATTTTCTTTATGTAGGCTATAACCATCCAGCGCTGCTTTGTATCAAGCTGGCTAGCGTAAGAACCCATCATGTTTTTGCCGTACTTAATACCGGCATACATCTGGCCAACAGGCATGTGCAGGTACTTGGCATCTTTAAAATTAGCTGGCATTGCAGCAAACTTACCGCTTGAATAAAGCGGGCCATTGCCATCCATGTTAGGGCCATGGCATATAGCACAGTAGATATTAAATAGGCGGCCACCTTCTTTCAACTCGTCTGCATTGAAACGGGCAGCAGTTGTATAAGACTTATAAGCAATGGTATCGCCTTCGTTCAGGTGGTCAGGCATCGCATGGTCCCTTGCTATCGCACCCGTTACAGGAGCGCGGTTAGTTAAACCGTCGCTGAAGTTTGGGTTAGAAGTATATGATTCGTAGGCACGTGAATAAGTCATATCAGGCGCATAGACGTGGCCTGGCGTGCGGCGCATATTGCCAGAGTCGCACGAAGCCAATCCCAAGGTTAACCCAAGGCCTGCTACTACTATGCTTTTAATCTTGTTCATATTCTGGTTCAAAATTCAAAAATTCAAAAATGTTGAATGCGCGTAGTTGAAAAAACTTATTGTATTACCTGAAGCTATTTCAATTATTTCATTCTTTTACGTCCATGTACTACTAAGCATTCAGCGCTTCGTAAGGCTCCGCTTTATCCCAGCGGCCATACCACCAGCTCGATTCTGCTTTCTGTATGTTAGTTTCTTTAGCGCCTGTTGACTTTAAGAAATCCAGTGCTTCTTTTTCCGAAACCTTGTCATTCAACTCAAGGGCTATCACAAACAAATCGTCGCTCTGGCGGGGATGGAAAACGTGTTTCTTAACACCCGGCATTATTTGGTTAAGGTAGCAAAACGTAAGCACCATACCCACAGCTGCAAACAATACTGTAAGCTCGAAGGTTACAGGAATCCAGGCTGGTAAAGCGAAGTGTGGCTTACCACCATAATTCTGTGGCCAATCTGAACAATATATCCACGAAATAAAACCAACCGCAGTAGATGTACCGCACATGCCATAAATAAAACCGGCAATGTGTAAGTCAGTATCTTTTAAACCCATCGCTACATCTAACCCGTGAACAGGGAAAGGTGTATAAATGTCGTGCAATTTGTAACCGCTTTTGCGCACTTTGCTAACCGCAGGAAATAAAACATCCTCGTCATCATAAGCTGCTACCGCAAATTTCTTTATAGCCATTTTTAAAAATTAAAAATCAAAACTTAAAAATTAAAACTTCCGTTTCACGCTCCCCACTCTGTATTAATGGTGGGCTGCTACTTCTTCGTGCTCTTCGTCATGATGGCTTGTAACCATAGTGATGAAGTCTACATCGCTCTGCTCTTCGTACTTCAACTGCTTCCTCTTGTAGTTGTCGCCTGAAGTTTTCAGGACGAACTTGATTTCAGATACAGCTATTACAGGGAAATACTTAGCAAATAAGAAGTAACAAGTAAAGAACAAACCGAATGTACCCAGATAGAAACCCATTTCAGGCCATGTTGGGCTATAGTATGCCCAGCTGCCAGGAATCCAGTCGCGGTAAGTAGAAGTAACGATGATTACGAAACGTTCGAACCACATACCGATGTTCACAACAATTGACATTACAAAAGTGAA
>CANBTK010000304.1 GCA_947372365.1 Flavipsychrobacter stenotrophus
CCTTGAAATACTAGGCTCCTATACCACATGGAATGAAGCTTTGCCGGCATTAAGGACTATGGAATGCGATATTCTATTCCTTGACATTTCGATGCCAGGCAAATCGGGCATGGATTTACTGGCTTTGCTTCCGGGGATAGAGAGCGAAATCATATTCATCACTGCCCATTCCGAACACGCGCTCAATGCATTTAAATTTTCCCCTGCCGGGTATATACTCAAACCGATTGATGATGCCCAGCTTACCAACTCCATTGACCGGGCTTTAGAGAGGGTGCAGTTCCGTAAACAGGCAAAAAAAACAAGCGGCACAGCCGCAGTATCGGCTAAAATAGGAATACCCAATAACAAGGGCACTGACTATCTGAACATTGAAGATATTATTTACCTTGAATCGGTACATAATTGTACAAAGGTGGCTACTGCTAATGGAGACATCACCAGCTCTTATACACTAAGCAGGTTCAAAGTAATATTAGAAAAGCACAACTTTTATCAGGTGCACCGCTCCTATATTGTAAACCTTAACCACATTAAACGCTATACTAACGAAGGTGGAATATTAATGATTAACGGATTGGACATCCCTATTTCCCGCAACTTCAGGGATGGCTTCCTGCATATGTTTAACAAAGTGTCTAAATCTGAGCTTTAAGGGGGCTAAAATAAAATAAGCCACATTCGCCTGCACCTCATGTAGTACAACTGGATACAATAACAGGCAAAAAAAACTGCCCCGGCAATACCGGGGCAGCACAAATATGGTATGGTAAAGATGAATTAGAAACCTTTGGTAGCAACGCCGTCTTTAATAGCCTGCAACGCTTTTGCTTCACTCATAATAGCAGCCATTTTATTGCCATTGCCATCGTGGCCGCCTGCCATGTAACCGCCTTTTGCAGTTTTAGTAATTACCGCATCCTGCATCGGAACGTTTTTTTCCTTTGTCTTTAAGCAATAGGCTTTAATCATTTTTGAAGTATCCATGTCCTTGAATTTTAAGCGTTAGATTGTTTACAATAGATTAATACGGCACAATCTACTGATTTTTTCAGAAATTGAACCCATCCTATGTAAGATTAGTTAAAAAACTGTGGGTTTCATGTTTAAACACGCGGTTAATAAGGCCTAACTGACACCAAAATGAAGGAATATCCCTGGCGCAATGCCACTGTATTTTACCAGCGCCTGCCAAACTGGAAAGCAATAAACAGGTCGTAAAACGCCGATCTTTCGGGCTGTAAAGCCATCAACTGCATCTTCTGGCTATAGAATTCGGCATTAACGCCTACCTGAACCCCTATGATGTTATTTTTGTTAGTGGAGAAATCTAAATTAATAGCCGACTTAATATGCCCACCGGCAACAAATGCCAATTCACTTAAACCTTTGCTGAAACCTGCACTCCCTTCGATAGAAGATTCATCAAGGAATAAGTCCTTATTGGCATCTGAATATTTAATCGCTTGTGGGTCGCCATAAACATTGAGGTAATAAGGCTTGAGCAGGCCCAGCGAAAAACCAACGGTATTGGACCAATGTATTGATACACAACCCGGGTCGGGCTTGCCTGCTATCATTTTTTGGTAACCTACGCCCATTTTAACGGCATACAGGCTGTTTATCTTACCATATTTGTAAGATGTACTGCCCCCTAGCCTGTTAGTGGCGCTACCAGGTATTTTTTCTTCTTTAGGGTGTTTCTTTTCTGTAAACTCAAGTTCGTAGAAAAAAAGGTTATGAAAGATATCTGCCCGCTTCAGGTCCTGTGTTTTTACTTTGCCATAATCCGTATATATGCTCCATCCATCGGAGTTAAACCGGAAACCAAATGCTAGTTCATGTAATATCGGCTTGGGCGCTTTAAGAGGCTTGAGCTTGGCTACGGGCTTGGCAATAACAAACTTTGGCTGCTCATAAGCTTTTGACGAATCGGATGAATAAACAATCTCCTGAGCCCGCGCAAACGGCACGCAGCAAATGAATAAAGCAATTACTTTGAGTAATTTATCCATACCTCAACTAGTATACATTAATAGGGTTGACAGCAATAATTCTAAAAGATAAAAACTAAATTACACCTTTATTTCGAATTTATTTAACAGACATGTAAATTTAACAAAAAAACCACCCATGACAGCAAAAGTAGTTTATACCGGCGGGCTGCGCACCAGTGCTACCCACCTGCGTTCCGGCAGTGTTATTGAAACCGATGCCCCTGTAGACAACCATGGCAAAGGCGAGCGCTTCTCCCCTACCGACCTTGTGGCCGCAGCATTGGCTACCTGCATACTAACTACCCTGGGCATAGGCAGCGACACCCACAATATAAATATTGACGGGGCTGAGTGCCTTGTGGAGAAAATTATGGCTTCCAACCCGCGCCGCATCAGCGAATTGAAAGTAGAACTGAGCTTCCCTAAAAGCGCACCCTTCACCCATAAAGAAAAGCAGATTATAGAGCATACCGCCCACACCTGCCCTGTAACACAAAGCCTGCACCCCGACCTGGTGCTGACAATGGCATTTAATTGGCCTGCCGAATAATACTCAGGCCTATGGCACAACTCAGGCATTTACGCCCGGTGCAGTAGCGGTTATACAACTGTAGCAGCGCCTGCGTTTGGGCGGCGCTGGGTGCATCCCAACCATGCTCGTGCCATATAGCGGTGATATTGTTCTTTTCTGGTGGCACCGCCTCCAGCAGGGCAAGCGATTGTTCCCTCAATGTTTCGGTGCCCTGTTTTGATGCATACAGGAACTGTATAGGTGCAATGGTGTTGATGATGATATTTTGGATTGATGACTTACCCAATGCCTTGGGTGAAGGGTTGGCATGTGCATCGCCGAACCTGAAATGGCTATCCCAATAGCCACTTGCTACAACATCGAGTAACGGCTCTATGGCTTTGACAGAATGGGTTTCTATAACCTGCGAAAACAGGTGTTCGGACTTATGTATGAGCGCGGCAAACTGGGCAATACGGACAGTAGGAAAATTAGCCGGGCGCATCCGCATGAACTTCCATAGGTGGCCTGCCTGTGGCGTAAGGCTGTATTTCTTCCTGAGGTAGTGGTATTCATCCTGCAGGCTAACGGTATATTCGTCTTCATGCACGCCTTCCAGCAGGCCTGCCTGCCCAAATAGCAGCGCCTCCACCTGTAGCAGGTTTTCGCTGTGGCGGGCAAGAATATTCAGTGGCAGCGAGCGTGCCAACAGCAGGAAAGGTGTGGCATTGGTTTTAAAGCCAAAATTAGCCGCCATGCGCCAGTAGAGCAGGTTGCGCCAGTCTTCGGTGGCGTTTTCGAGCAATATATTCCAGTCTGTGAGTTTTTCTTCCCAGCGCTCAGCGAGCAGCCTGCTGAGCCAGCCTTCTTTGGTGATATCTTTTACATTGGCAAGCTGCCCCGCACAAGGCAACTTGCCCTGTGCCTGCATCAATTTATCGTAATGCGCTATTACGCCTTCGGCAATATGGCCCTTTAAGGCTACTGTAGGGGTATTTTCGGCAACGCTGGCCCTGTCGTTTTCGTACACCACATGCAGTATGAGGTTTTGATAGGCACCATTGCCCTGGTGACCGTGCTTATGCCAGTCACTGCTTTTCAGGTGCAGCTCTACATTACCAACCAAGGTTGTGTTGCCAACCTTTACCCTTGCCTCCAGGAAATCGGGGCCAGCATCACGGTTGATTTTGCCCGGATGGACAATAGTGAGCGGCTCACCGCCTGTAGTTGTGAGTTCTGTTACCTTGTATAAACTATGCTGCCAGATAAACTGGAATAGCGCTTCTGTCATGAAGTAAATATAATTCGACAATTTGATAATTTGCCAATTCCACAATCGAGCTTCCTTAATACTCAATTGAAACGGCTATGGCTAGCCTTTTTTGTTAACTGCCCGTGAATTGATGCCTCACAAATTGAGGAAAAATTTCGCCCGTTAGCCTCCAATCAGCAAAAAACATACGTCTTTGCCTATTCTAAGGTAGCCCTTCCACATACCCCAAATTTGGGGAATTGGTAGGAAACAAAAAACTTCTTTTGGAATCATTTGCAGTAAAGTGCAAATGGTGCGTAGTTTACCGCGAATGATAAAACTGAATATTTAAACTACACGGTGTTCCCCTCTCTGAAGGGCAATGTCATTTAGTTACGGATTTGCGTAAAAGTTATGATGCTGAAGGCATCACATATTTATAGCCCAAGGAATATTTCCAAGCCGATGCAGTAGGCATCGCATGTAAAAATTCAATTTTGTGACGACATTCGATACCTTCGGCAT
>CANBTK010000305.1 GCA_947372365.1 Flavipsychrobacter stenotrophus
AAAGTTTTCTATCTTATTCTTAAGGTTTACAAGGCTGTTCTGCAGGCGGTTTATCTCCTGCCTTGCCTGCTCTATGGCGCGGTCGTTCAGCTCGCTGTTAAAGCCTGTTATTTTAGTTTGGGTATCGGCTATGAATTGTTTGAGTTCGGCAGTAGTCACCTTGAGGTCTTCAATTTCTTTCGCAAGCCTTTCCAGGTTTTTGCCACGGCCTATTTTATTGCCTTCAAACAAACCTACCGAGCCACCACCAAGGGTGTACTTGCCCCTTATCATCTTGCCACTCTTATCTACCAATACGGTGCCAAAATGCAAATTAGCACCCGTAATATCAGCACTGTTTTCGGTAATGTAAACATGGCCCAGCAAGCGTTTGGCGAGTTCGGCATATTGTTCATCAACGGTAACCAGGCTAAGGGCCGGTATGGCGTTGGCTGGCACTTCGGTAGCTGGTGGGGTGTACTCGCCCAGGTGGTCGAGTATAAAGAAATTGGCTTTACCCTTCTTATTAGTTTCCAGTAAAGAGAGCGCCTTGGCGGCTTCGTTGGTATTAGCTACGAGGTAGTAGTTAAGGTAGTTATCCAGCACATTTTCAAGCGCTGTACGGTATTCGTTTTTCACCACGAATACATCGCTCAGCAAGGGTGCGGTATTATCCCACTCTTTATTTTTCTTCAGGAACTTAATACTATCAGGGTAGCCTTCCAGGCTATCTACCAGCGACTTCAGCAGGTCGTGCTCATTGCGGCGGGAATCCAGCTTCCTGTTTTCCTCTACCAGCTTGGCGCGGTAGGTTTCCATCTGCGCCTGGCTTTCCAGTATCTTAGCTTTTACTTCTTCGTGCTTTTCTATTAAGTCCTGCAGCTCTTCGCGCTTATCTTCCAGCTTCCCTTCGGTATCCTGGTGCTCTACGCCCAGTTGGCTTATCTGTGTGGCGCGCTGCGCCTTTTCGCCCTGCACCTGCTGTATGCTGCGCTGTATGTTCATTACAGAAGTATCTGCAATAGCCACCTTCTTTTCGGCATCGAACTGGCTGCGCTGCCTTTGTAAAAAATCAAGTCGCATTTGTTCCAGCACGCGCTTCTTCTCATCGAAAGCAATGCGTTTTTCGTCAACCGATTTACGCAGCTCTTCCAGCTCGGCACGCATCTTTTCCAGCCCTTCTGTTTCTTCGGTTATCTGCTGCTGCGAGAAGGCAATAGAGTCCTCCAGCTTCTGCGATTGTCCACCGGCGCCCGAAAGGAAGTCGCGCAACGTTTTTTCGCGCTCTTTAAGGTGCTCCAGTTTTTGTGCGGCAAGTTTCTTATCACTTTCCAACTGGCGCAGCCTATTAGTAAGGTCGTTGAATTGTTTTTGCAGGCCGTTGAGTTCCTGCTCTTTTTCTATCAGCTTTACTTTTTGTTGTTCTACCGATGCTTCTTCAGTGGCTACAATGGCTTCCAGTTGTGTGCGGCGGTCGGTTTCGGCATTGTTCTGGTCGTTAAGGGTTTTGTATTGTTCGTTGAAGTGCTCCAGCGAAGCCTTGGCCAGCTCTATGCTTACTTCTTTAAACTCACCCTTAACTGCAAAATACCTTTCGGCCTTACGGGCCTGGCTTTCCAGCGTGCGCAGGTTATTGCCAATTTCAAACAACAAGTCCTCAATACGCGAAATGTCCTGTTCAGTGGCTTCCAGCTTTTGTTTGGCTTCCTTCTTCCTTGTTTTGTATATAGATATGCCTGCAGCCTGTTCCAGCATGCGGCGGCGGGAGCCTTCTTTATCTTTAATGATATCATCCACCATCCCTAGTTCTATGATAGCATAAGAGTCGTTGCTCACGCCTGTATCCAGGAACAGGTTGTGAATATCCTTCAGGCGGCAGCTTACGTCGTTCAAGCGGTATTCGCTTTCGCCATTTTTATAAAATTTACGGGTAATGGTAACGGTGGTAAACTCGGTTGGCAGCAGGTTGCGGGTATTCTCAAAAGTGAGGGATACTTCGGCCATGCCCGATGCGCTGCGGGTGCGGGAGCCATTGAAGATAAGGTCCTCCAGGTTATCAGACCTCAGCGCTTTAATCTTGTGTTCGCCTATTACCCAGCGGATAGCATCAACTATATTCGATTTCCCGCAGCCGTTAGGCCCAACAATACCTGTTATGGGGTTATCTAATATAATGTGGGTCTTGTCGGCAAACGACTTAAACCCTTTTATTTCAAGCGATTTTAACTTCAAAGTAAACAGTTTTGGGATTGTGGATTGCAAATGTAACCATAAATACACTTTTTGTGTAGTGTATTTTGATAAAATTTAATATGGTGTTGTGGGGTGGTTTGGGCAATCCCAATGAAGTGCTTTTCAGACATAGGCATGGGCTACGCACGGCATGGGATATTTTCATATCTTTATTAAATGCGAAACCTATTAGCCTCGTTGTTAGTATGCTTATCATTTACTTGCAATGGTCAGACTTTTTTTAAATCTATTGTTGAACCTAATCCATTTAAACTTATTCACGAAGCGACAATTGCTGAAAACCGAAACCACACTTATATCGCTTTTACCTATAGCAATAATTCTGGATTTGACAGACTGCGAACAATGCTACTGGATAGTGTTGGAAATATTCTGCGTACCCAGGCACTACATATGCCTAATTTTTTTGCTGCGTCCGCATGGGAGGAGAGAATTATTGCAGACCCTACATCAGATTCTACATTCATTGTTGCAAACGCCTATGTTGATACCTCATTCCATTGTGCATTTTCCGATAAATCTGACATCGTACTAACTAAAATAGATTTTCAGGGCAATATTGTTTGGGTAAAGAGCATTGGTAACCCTACACATCATCTTATGCCGGTATCAGTAAAAACTACCAATGATAAAGGAGTAATAGTTGTTGGCTTTAGGTCTGATAGCATTGATGGAACCTCGACTGTGGGCGCTGACGCAACGGGCTATGTGGCAAAAACAGATAGCACAGGCAAATTAATCTGGTCGAAGGGGTTTGATAGGCAACCTGGTGTTGATAGATTGAACGCCGCTGTGGAAACTGCGGGTGGATTTGTTCTCGCTGGAATTACGATGGACTCGGTTGGAAACTCCATGGGGTGTATGATTAAGGTAGGCAGGACAGGGATCACCATCTGGCGAAAGGCATACAGTGATCCGGTACGGGATATACAAGCACTTATTAGGGATAATGATTTTCTTGTAGCGTTATGCAACATTGGCCCCTTTTATGGATCCCAGATCAGCAACGATATAACATTACTAAAGACTGATTCAAATGGGGTTGTTGTTTGGGCCAAACAGCTTCATTTTAATGACACCGTTGTTGGTGAATATGTTATTAGGGCAAATGATGGCGGTTACATTGTACTTGGTTACATTGCAAACGATTATCACTCATCTGATTCAAATAAATGTTTTCTCCTTAAAACAGATAGTGCGGGGAACCTGCAATGGTGCAGGCGTATCGGTGATTATTCGAATTACGGGTATTGGGGGCATTCATTGCAACAATTGTCGAACGGCGATCTTTTGGTTTCGGGTGAGTATTATAATTCAACACGTGTATTGTTTTGTTTTAGAACGGATAGCCTTGGGATATGCCCCGGGCTGTGTGAATGGTCAGATACCCCTACAGGGTCCTCTCTGACCGTCGTTGGCTCAGATATAACTTTCCCTGAAGAAATATACGCAGATAGCTCGGTGGCATTGGCCTTCAGCTTGGTTTCCGACTCATTGCGAAGTGTTGATTCATGTAGCGTTGGGTATCTCGGACTGAGTGACCCCGTCACTTCTATCCCGGTAAATTTGTATCCAAATCCGACAGCTGATTTCCTCAATATAGAGGTTACAGTGAACACATTTAAAGTTGAGGTGAGGAACGTGTTTGGTGCGCTTGTCCTTGTACAAGGGTCTACAGGAAGTAACCTAAAAATAGATATGGGGCGCTTCCCACGGGGTTTCTATACTTGCTCTGTGCGAACGCTTGATGGGCGTATGAAGACACTTGGGTTTATCCTGCGATAATTGTTGGCAAATTCATCTCAGTATGGCTTAATCTTCGACAAAAATTCAGAGCTAGATAATATTAGGCATTACACAGCAAATGCTGCTTAGCGTTGCTACCTACTCAACACGCTCTTATACCGCACCACATCCGTCTCCGTAAATAAAGGCTTGCCATGTAAAAGATGCTCTGCCATCCCCACTGCAAAAAATGGTGCCTGTGAGCAGCCCTTAGCGCCCATAC
>CANBTK010000306.1 GCA_947372365.1 Flavipsychrobacter stenotrophus
ATGATAGGGGAGTGGAATGATGCTGTTGAGAACGATATTATGCAGCTAAAGCGCTCTATTATTGATGTGCTTGTAAAGCAGGGTATCTACAAGTTTATACTTATAACGGAAAATGTACTCAACTTCCATAGCAGCGACAGCGATTATTACGAAGAGTGGTTTGATGATATAAAGGACGAAGGCGGCTGGGTTGTAGCGCTGAATATGCCTAAGCAAACGCAGTACGATTTCATACAAACACGTATCAACCGCTATATTACGTTTCTTGAAAACGACAATTGGCGTACCTACCAGCCCGATGTTTTGTTCCAATGGGTGGATAACAGGATGCTGCGCCTGAATAGCGGGTTGTAACCCATTTTAATAATATATTTCATAAAAATACGAGGGCCGCAACATCTGCGGCCCTTTCATTTGCAATACCCCAGTAGCTCGTTAGCCATCATACTTACGCCGAAAAAAAATCAAAAAAATATTTTGTGTAACCGAATTGTTACGCATATATTTGTAACCGAATAGTTACATAACTGTTCGCCAACAATGAGAAGAGACGTATTTCAGGCAATTGCAGACCCTACGCGAAGGGCAATAATCAACATGATAGCCCATGAAACCTTAAACCTTAATGCTGTGGCTGAGCATTTTGATATCAGCCGGCCGGCAATATCAAAGCATATTAAGATACTAACGGAATGCGGGCTGATAACGATAAAACAGCAAGGGCGCGAGCGGTATTGCGAAGCGAAATTGCAGCAACTAAGCGAGGTGTCGGATTGGGTGGAGCAGTACCGTAAAATGTGGGCCGGCCGATTTGATGCGCTGGATAGCTACCTTAACGAACTACAAAACAAAAACACAATAACTCAAGATAACCAACCAACTAAAACGAAAAAAAATGGAAAACAAAAATGAACAAAGTAGTTCTACTGCGGGCCGGGAAGTGGTAATGGCCCGAACGGTTGCAGCGCCCAGGGAGCTGGTGTACAAAGTTTGGACGGAGCCAGAGCACATAGCTAAATGGTGGGGGCCAAATGGGTTTACCAACACTGTTTATGAAATGAACGTAATAGCAGGAGGCGCATGGCGTTACATGATGCATGGGCCTGACGGCACCGACTTCCCGAACCGGATACGCTACAGCGAAGTCATACCCAATGAAAAGCTGGCCTATGTGCATGATTCCGGTATTGATAACGACCCAGACGAGTTTCATGTAACGGTAACGTTTGAAACAGTTGGGGCCTGCACCAAAATTACAATGAGGTCTTTGTTTGCTGATGCGGCGCGCCTGGAAATGCTAATCAGGGACTTTGGTGTACTGGAAGGCGGCAAACAGACACTGAACCATCTGGAAGCCTACCTTGTAGGTATGGATGAAACCAGTAAACTAACCATAGTGCGCGAGTTTAATGCACCACGCGAGCTGGTTTTCAAGGCATGGACTGAGCCCGGGCACCTGGCGCACTGGTGGGGGCCTAAGGGAATGCAGCTAAGCATAATCAAATTTGAGTTAAAGCCCGGCGGCCATTTTCATTACAGCATGGAAGTGCCTGATGGCAATAAGATGTGGGGAAGGTTTGTTTACCGTGAAATATCAGCCCCGGAAAAGATCATATTCACGAGTTCGTTTGCTGACGAAAACGGCGATATTGCTGGCAACCCATGGCTGCCTGTATGGCCGGCTGAGATATTAAATATTGTGGCGTTTACAGAACAAAACGGCAAAACACTTATGGTACTAAAGGGTGGGCCTGTAAGTGCTACCGATGCTGAAATTGAAGCTTATAATAACCTAAAAGCCAATATGCAACAAGGCTTTGCTGGAACATTCGATGCATTGGATGCCTACCTTGCCGATACTGTAAAATAAATCTATGTTAGTGTAAAAGGTAATTTCAATGAAAAAGACAAAGGTTATATACTGGGTATTTACAGTGCTTCTTTTAGTACTGATGGCACCCGGTGCCGTACTTGATGTGATCAACGGCAAAGAAGTAGTAGCTTTCATGCAGGGCCACCTGGGGTACCCACACTATATTGCCCCGTTTTTAGGTGTTGTTAAGTTGCTGGGTTGTGCCGCTATACTTACGCCCGGTTTCCCTAAAATTAAAGAATGGGCATATGCTGGCTTCGTTTTTGACCTTGCCGGCGCTATATATTCCAGTATAGCTGTTGGTGACAAACCCCTTAACTGGGCACCGCTGCTCATTGGTATCGGAATTGTCATTGGCTCATACGGTTACTACCATAAGCTGGTAGCTGAAAGGGCGAAGGGCAACTAGCATCACACTGTCCCCCACGGCCAACCACAAAATAAATATCCCGGTTACTCATCTATGGGTAACCGGGATTAAAGTAGGTTAATATTAATGCTTACATACCGCTCAATTTCCTCATCAGGTTTACGCCACCTTTCTTTTGCGAGCTGAAATTGGCTTTAGGGCCTTTAGCGCCTTTTTTTGATTGTTGCTGCCCTGAAAATGAAATAGGCTTTGATGGCAATTTGGTTGGTGCTGCCTTTTTTGCAGCCTCAGGTGCCGGTTTGCTTGCCGGGGTCTCGTTTTGTTGTGGAGTATCCATTGTTGAACTATTTTTTTGAGTCGTAATTACAGTGCAATCTAGTTAAAATTGGTGGATTTTATCGGGTATAGGCCACAATTTTTAACACTATATAGTCAATGGCATTCGCATAGCGTTTCTTGTGTTTTAGTTGCGCCTTTACCCGTTCTTTTTGGTGGTGATGCTATTCACCAGGAATAAGACAGCCGCAATTACAAGGAACGCCATCGTTACATTCAGGTTAGCCTGATTGTGGCTGAAGTTACCGTACTTTATCACATTAGGAAAAGTAAACAGCAGGCTGAAGCCACTGATGTATATGCAAACCCGCATCAGGAAGTGAATAGTGCTGTTACCTTTATCGGCCATATGATTTTGTGAGGTTAATGTGAGCTGTGTTTGTAACTGTGCTGCGCATCTATAGTAGTTTGCACGGCACAGTTACTTGATTATATGAACTTGCTGGGAAGGGTAGTACTGCCGGGAATCATTGAGCTAGTTTTTACCATCGCTGGCGGCTGGCTTAAACAGGCCATCGCTATAAGTTTTGTTGATTTCTATTGATTTGAATTTTAGTTCACCCTGAGCCGTACCATAAGTCATAGGCACGGTAATACCTTCCGGCTGTTTTTTGAAATCGCTATAGGTGATGCTCAGTTCCTGTTCATCGCCCTGCAAGTTCATTTTCATTTCTGTCCTTACCAGGTAATAGGTTTTAGCATCAATAAAGCAGGTCTGCTCGCTGCCGTCTTTATCTGTAATTTTCAGTTTAAAGCAGGGTGTTTTATTAATGGTGTCCCTGCCTTCAAGGCTTGATTTTGCTATATGCCCCTTGTCAACTAACTGGGAATTTTTAAAGTTCAGCTTATCTTGCTGCGACTTCAACTGGTCCATTGGTATTGGTTCCGGCTTGGTTTGCCCGCCAAAGGGCATGTACATCCAGCCCTCGGTAGGGGTGATAATCATATAGCCATTTTGGCCCATCGCACTTATATCCGTACGGCTGCCTTTATCGTTAACAATAGTCTGGGCCATAGTTAGCTCCATGCCGCCCTGGTTAATGCTGCCTGTAAGTTTTACCGATTTTATTTTATCCCAGGCATTGCATCCGCCTACCGCATCTATGTGCTTTTGTATCACCTCATCGGCTGTCTGAGCATAAGCCGTGCAGCCTGTAACAGCAATGGCGATAGCAACCATGGAGAGCTTCAATACTTTCATTTCAGTTTATTTAGGGCACAAAAGTAAGTGAAATAGGCTGTTCCTTATTGCATATGGTTGCCCGCCGTTTAAATTTTGGGAAAGTGTTGTAAATCTTAAGTAATAAATGCAATTAAGCCCGCTGTTTATGTATTGTTCCTGTACTTTTGCACCACAATTTCAATTATATGCGCATTCTCCAGGTATTAGTATTATCCGCGATAGTTGCTTCGGGCATAGGCTGCAACAATGCATCTGAGCCCAAGGCTGCCAAAATACCCCGCGGGCCAATTAGCTGCAAGCTCGATTCGGCTGGCACAAAAAGCCTGATGCAGGTGATATCGGATTACTATTCGCTCAAAAATGCTCTGGTTGCCACCAATGCTACTGATGCCGAAAATGCATCGAAAAAACTGATGGAATCTACTGGGCTATTGGCACAAGGCCTGCAAAAGGATAGCGTTAACTATCCTTTATT
>CANBTK010000307.1 GCA_947372365.1 Flavipsychrobacter stenotrophus
TAGGCAAATGGCACGATGAGTACCATGTTATCAGGTGTTTTGTGGAGCAGGCGTCAACTGCTGCAATGATTGGGTGGCACTATCAAATAATGGACTACTTAAACTGCGCCAGCCACCCTGAACAAAACGGGAGAGCCAGCACAATAATACCCGTGGCCAACAAAGCCTTTAAGCCGCCTGCCCACTCCATTAATTGTTACTACTACATGGAGGAAGTGTTGCTACAGGAGCTGATACTGGCAGAATTTTATAAGGAAGGTAGGGCGCGCAACCGTACCATACCCATAATGGGCGACCAGCGTAAAAAGGGGCACAAATTCACGCGGATAGAAGCCCTGCTGGAACCACTGCACCGCAACTGCCTGCTGTACCTGAATGAAGCTGAGAAAAACAACCCGCACATGAAACGGCTGGAAGAACAGTTCCTGGCATTTGCGCCGGGCTCACGGGCGCATGATGATGCACCTGATGCTGTAGAGGGCGCTATATGGATAATTGCCAACAAAGAAACCACGGCAAAAGCGGGCACTATTACCGTTATAAAACGCAAACATAATTCGAAACAATTTTAACCATAAAAATGTAATGCTATGCCAATAATAGAAACAGAGTCGCTGTACTCATTGCTGTACCCTGAGGTGGTAAGCGAGATAGCCCGGCAGGATAGCGCCCTTGTGCAAACCGCCATAAATGCAGCTATAGATGAAGTAAGGCTGTACCTGTCGCAGTATGATATTACCGCACTACTGGGCAATGCAACCACAGAGCCATCTGTAGAGTCGGCACTGCTTAAAAAATACTGCACCAGCGTAGCTTGCTGGAACCTGGTAGGCCTGGCTAACCCGGGCATCAACTATGAGCACATAAAAACCAATTATGAAAAAACAATAGTACAGCTCAAAATGATACAGGCTGGCACGGCTAACCCTACTGGCTGGCCGTACCGCGATACTACCGGGCAGGCAGCACCAAAGGGCTCATCGGTATCAGGCACATCTTACCCTAAGCGCAACAACAGTTTTTAGGCGCGCTACAATATGTACACTAACTATTTAACCATTTACTATTAATAAGAAGATTATGGCAGAAGCAATACAGGATGCAACCCAGGATAAACGTGCACCCGTAAAAGGCGGCGGTGTGCCGCTGGTAATTAACGATATCCGCATACAGTCGGTTAACAGGTCCAGCAAAGACATAGAGCAGTGGCGCAGCGCGCATGTATCGGCAGAGTCGGTGTATTCGCCTAACCGCTCCAGGCTTTACGATTTGTATGATGATGTGCTGCTGGATGGGCACCTTACTGGTATTATAGCCAAGCGCATAGATGCTGTGCTGAACAAGCCACTTTATTACCACGACAAGGATGGCAAAAAAGTTGCGGGCATGGATGCGCTCATAAATAGTACTGCCTTCAGAAACGTTGTGCGCAAAATAATGGAAACGCCACTATGGGGCATTAGCGGGCTGGAGTTTGTGCCGGGCGACGAACTGGCATTTGTTGAAGTGCCCCGTAAGCATATAAAACCTAAGTGGCGCATTATAGCGCTGGAACAAAACAGCAATCAGGGCATACCTTATGATAGCTGTGATAACATATGGGTGCTGGGCGAAAGCGCTGACCTGGGGCTACTGCTGAAATGCGCACCTTATGCCATCTACAAGCGTGGCAACATGGCGGACTGGGCTAACTTCATTGAGATATTTGGCATACCTATGCGCATTATAGAGTATGATGCGAATGATGAACAAACCAAAATAGAGCTGAAGCAAATACTGGATGAAGCAGGCAGCGCGCTGGCACTGATGATACCCCGGCAAGCATCTTTTAAAACGCAGGATGGCAAGCAGGCTAATGGCGACGGGCAGTTGCAAAGCTCGTTTAAAGATGCGCTGAATGATGAGATGAGCATCATAGTTTTAGGTAATACGGAAACAACTACCAACAACTCTGTAGGCAGCCTTTCGAAGAGCAAAGTACATGCTGCCCAGCAGCTTGAAATATCAAAGAGCGACATACAGTACACAGCCAGTTATTTAAACAGCGGGCAATTTCAGGCTATACTTAAAAGCTACGGATACCCATTGTGCGAAGGTGGCAGTTTTGCCTTCAGCAAGGATATTGATATTGCCTACCTGGTGCAGCGCATAGAGGTAGATACCCGCATGCCGGAAAACCTGCCCATTGCCGATGATTATTGGTACACTACCTATGGCATACCGAAACCTGATAACTATGATGCGCTTAAGGCTGAATTGCTCAGCCAGAAAACTGAGAGCACTTCTAACCTCAAAAACACAAAAGTAGCTGGGCTGATCAGCCACCCCAGGCTGCGGGGGCTTTACAGTGCTGTTACCCAATTCCTGCAAACGCTGGTATAGCTCAATTTAAACAAGAAGTTCCGGGATAAAGGTTACAACGCGAAGGGTACAGAGGGGGCGTAAAGAAGGAGAAAAGCCAACTCGGCATTGCGCAAGCTTTTGACCCTAATTTAATATCACCACCTACTCAATTACAAACGATAATGAACAGCCCAATAGCAGCCCTTTTTATAGGGCTACAGGAAAAGATCGCCTCGCTCACTGCTACTGTTGGCGGGGAATTGCAGGCATGCTTTAAATATGTAGACCAGGATTTCGGGCAACTCGATAACCAAGGCGCAGGCAGCAGGCCATCTGTTGCCTGGCCCTGCGCCCTAATAGACATTGATGATTTTGCCTACAGCGCCATTTCGCAGAATTGCCAGGTGGGCACAGGCAATATTATCATCAGTATAGGCTTCCCGCCAATAAGCGGCAGCAGCAATTTAACGCCTGATGAGTATAGGGAAAAAGCTATCTACTATTATGAGCTTGAAAACCTGTTGCATAGCGCCTTGCAAGGCTGGAAGCCATCTGCCGAATACCCTGCTGAAGCTGTGCCGGAACCCCTGGCTGGCTTTGGCGCGCTCAGCCGCACTAATAGCCGAACCCGCAAGCGCAAGGACACGATAAGGGTAAGGGAAATTACCTACAGCATAGGCTTTGAAGACTATTCTACTAAGCCTATTACCACTGCTGCCCCTGCTACCCTGAGCCTTTCTATAACTGTGCCCCCAACTGCTGCCTGAATGGTAGCTGAAGAGCCCGGAAGCGGCAGTACGGGCAGCGTGTAATACAGCCATTTACGAGCGGCATTTTTTACGTTATGAATGCCCGGGTGGCAGATGCTACCCACATTGCTTTCACTACTTGCACAACATGTGTATAACCTTTGCCCACGCTGCATTTGCGCGTTAATTTTGATACAGATATGCTACGCGGAAAACACAAAATGAAAGCAATTAACGGGGCCATGGAGCCCGGCCATCAGCCAACCTTTACTAACGAGGGTGAAGGGCATACTACATTGTATGATGAAAAGGTAAGGCTGCTTACGGCACGCTATTACTACCACAACAATAACCTGAAGAATTATGAGCAGGCACTGGTGGCACTGGAGAAAGAATTTTTTATCAGCACGGGGCGCATTGCCGATATTATTGCAGGCCAGATACCCACACTACAAGCGCTGCGTAAAATGGCACCTAAGAAGGCATGGTTTAAAAGCAACTGGGGGCATATGGTATGGTAAGACTTCGAGCTTATACCTTTTAAACAATAAATTACGGCATGAGAGTTTTAACGCGAAGAACACAGAGGGCCGCAAAGAAAAGGCGCAAAGCAAATGCTGATGTTTACAGATTTTTGAGGTTAAACGGTATTACATAAATGAAATAAGGGGCAAAGCCAGTATAGTGGTTGCCCCTTATTTTTGGTTGTACCATTTCTGTATTAAGACCTCACGCAATAAGAAAATTCTACAATTTTTCTTGCTGTTACTACCTCTTAATTACTTTTCTTAGTGCAGCAGAAACCCCACAGATAAGTGTGCTGATTTTCCATCAGGGTAACATCCACTACCTGTAGTTCCTGTCATCCCCTCTTATGTTCTTTTCTTTTTTGTGCCAAAAAGAAAAGAACCAAAAGAAAAGGGCATTTTGGCGAACTGCTCCGCACGCCAAAAAAGCTCGGCGGCGCGGGCTGTTGAAGCTTGTTACTCTAATGTCCGCTATCGCGGCGGCTTTCATTAGTTTTTAAACACGAATTGGCTAAAAAAACGAACCCTTGACTTTTTTCCAGACAATATAGTTTTGAACAGTTTCTGAGCCTATTGGGTATAACGTATGTTTTAATTGAAAAACGGCACTTTGTTAC
>CANBTK010000308.1 GCA_947372365.1 Flavipsychrobacter stenotrophus
ACCACTTCATTTACCTATATGGCTACCGTTGAGGTAGTGCTGTTGCTGCGTTTAAAGCCGGTGTTTGTAGATGTGGACGCTGATACTTTTACCATGAACCTGGATAGCCTGAAGGCTGCTATTACCAGCAAAACCAAAGCAATAATACCAGTGCACCTTTATGGCCAATGCGCCGATATGGAGCCGTTGCTGGCCATAGCAAAGGAGCATAACCTGCCTGTAATAGAGGACAATGCGCAGGCAATAGGCGGGGCTTATACATTTGCCGATGGCACCACAGCGAAAACCGGCAGCATGGGCATCATCAGCTGCACATCGTTCTTCCCATCAAAGAACCTGGGCGGTTATGGCGATGGCGGTGCTATGTTCACCAATGATGACGCACTTGCTGATAAACTGAAAATGATTGCCAACCACGGCCAGAAGGTGCGCTACTACCACGAAATGGTAGGTTGCAACAGCCGCCTTGACACTATACAGGCCGCCATACTGCGCATAAAGCTGCGCCAGCTGGATAGCTATTGCGATGCCCGCCGTGCCGCTGCCGATTATTACGACCATGCATTTAAGAACCACCCGAATATCACCACGCCTTTCAGGGCAGCGTATGCCAGGCATGTGTTCCATCAATATACTTTGAAGCTAAATGGGGTTAACCGCGATGCAGTAAGCCAGAAGCTTACTGAAAGGGAAATACCCAACATGATTTACTACCCGGTGCCTTGCCACAAACAGAAAATGGTTACCGATATCAATACTGATACCTACCATTTGCCGGTTACTGATATGCTGCAGGACTGTGTTATTTCATTGCCTATGCATACCGAACTGACAGAAGAAGAGCTGGGCTATATTGTGAAGAATGTGCTGGACGTTATAGCGGAACTCAGCTAGGCCTTTGGATAACAAATACGGCGCTAAGCATGCGAAGGCCTTGTAATGAAGGCGCAATGCAACGTAATATGTAGCGGTTTGAAGTACTATTGTTATGCGGCTACACACAAGAAGCCATTTACCATTACCAATTAACCATTAAAGAAAGTGAACGTAATTACTACCCCCATAGAAGGATTAATAATACTGGAGCCGGTTATACATAGGGATGACAGGGGCTACTTTTTTGAAAGCTACAACAAAAAGACTTTTGAAGCGCTAACCGGGCTAAAGATTGATTTTATGCAGGATAACCAGGCGCTTTCTGTAAAGAATGTATTGCGTGGCCTGCACTACCAGAATAACCCCGTGCCGCAGTGCAAGCTGCTGCGCGTGCTGGAAGGCAGCATATGGGATGTAGCGGTGGATATACGCAAGGGTAGCAAGACCTACGGCCAATGGTATGGCGTGGAACTGAGCGCAGAAAACAAACTGCAGTTTTTGATACCACACGGTTTTGCACATGGTTATGCCGTGACAAGCGATGTGGCAACTGTGGCTTATAAATGCGACAATACTTATAATAAAGAGTGCGAAGGCGGTGTGTTTTACAACGACCCGGCTATTGGCATAGACTGGAAAATAAACCTGGATAAAGCCATAGTATCTGACAAAGACAAAAAGCAGCCATTGCTAAAGGATGCTAACAACCTTTTTTAATTATTCCCCCTCGGGCTTTAGTGCTTCCAGCACTTCGCCCACAATAAAGAAACTACCAGTAATCAGCAATGCGTCCCCAGGGGCCATTGCTGATTTTGCTTTGGCGAAAGCCTCAGTAACGGTAGGGTAGGCTTCTCCATGCAGGCCCATTGCGGTTGCCTTTTCCTGTAGCTCGGCGGCGGGCAGTGCGCGCAGTATCTGGGCATTGCAGAAATAGTAGGTTGCGTCTTTCGGGAAGAGTGCCAGCGCTTCCGTTACGTCTTTGTCCTTTACAAACCCCAGTACTATATGCTTTCGGGTGGCAGTTACCTGCTGCCATTGGTGCATTACCTCGGTAAGCCCGGCAGGGTTGTGGGCTACGTCGCAAATAATAATGGGCTGCTCCTGCAGCCAGTCCCAGCGGCCCATAAGGCCGGTAAGGCCTTTTACATTGGCCAGGGCTGCAATAGTGTTGTCCATAGTGAGCGTAAAGCCCATAAAAGAAAGCTGCTCGGTTGCGGTAAGTATCGTTTTTATGTTGTGTGCCTGGTAGTTGCCGCTAAGGTCGGTGCAGATGCTGTACATAGCCTGCCTTACCTTATCTACCGCCTTGTAGTATTGGTAGCGCCCTTCCTGCTTTACCCGCACCATATCCCAGTGCGATTCGGCATAAAACAGCGGGCTTTGGTGGTGTACCGAATGCTCAAAGAAAACACGTTCTGTTGCGTCATTTTGCTCGCCTATTATTACAGGCACGCCATGTTTCATAATGCCCGCCTTCTCCGCCGCAATCTCGGGCAGCGTTTCGCCCAGCAAATCTTTGTGGTCGTAGCTGATATTGGTGATGATGGACAGCAGCGGAGTAATGATATTGGTGCTATCCAGCCTGCCACCCAGCCCGGTTTCTATAATGGCGATATCTACCTGCGCTTCAGCAAAGGCAAGGAACGCCATAGCCACAGTTATTTCAAAAAAAGAAGGGTTAATTTCCTCAATAAGCCCCTTTGTTTTAGCCACAAAACCGACCACCCATTGCTGGCTTACCGGGATGCCGTTAATGCGGATGCGCTCGCGGAAATCAATAAGGTGGGGCGATGTGTACAGGCCTGTTTTGTACCCGGCATTTTGCAGTATGGCTGCCAGTGCGTGGCTGGTGCTGCCCTTGCCGTTGGTGCCGGCCAGGTGCACCGATTTAAATGTATCCTGGGGGTTGCCCAGGGCAGCGCACAGTTTTAAAGTGTTGGTAAGGTCGGGTTTAAGCGCCGCCTTCCCTATGCGGGAAAACATGGGCAGCCGCTCAAATAAGTAATCGAGTGTTTGCTGGTAACCGGGGGTACTGGCCATATTGTACTATCAACGGGCTTTAAAAACTATGGTAACATCACCAAATTGCTGCGGTTCAGGGCCTGTGCTTTTGCTGAATTTAGCATTGCCCAGTTTCTCCAGTGCGAGTTTCGTCAACTGCTGGCTCGATGAACTTTTCACAAATTTACTAACTATGTTGCCATCGCGGTCCACAGTTACGTGTATCACTACTTTGCCACCTTCGCGGAATTCGGCCTCAAACCTTTCCGGGCTTATCTTCCTGCCGGTAAGGGTGTGCCCTATGCCGCCTGAGCCGGGTGTGCCTGTATAATTACCTGCACCGGGTGTGCCGCCCGGAACGCCCTTATCGCCGGGGCCATTGCCGTTGCCTTCGTTAGTGCCGGGGGTGTTTTGTTGTGCGCCATTGCCACCCTTGCCATTGGTGCCTTCATAAACAAACTTAGGCTTTTGCACCGGGTGGTCCTTGTCCTTAGTGGCCGATGCACCCGGGTTATTCTTGGTTTTGTCGGGGTTGTTTACCGATGGGTCCGTGGCGTCGTTCGATTGCAGCATGTCTTTTGGCAGGCTGCTTTTTGATGCTGCTGTATTATAAACTACGCTGGCGCTGTAAGCCGAAGGGTCTTCCTTATTCTGTGGCTGGTCGGCGCCGCTGCCATCGGCACTGGTACCAAGGTTCACTTCCAGCCCGCTGCCTATGTCGTTGGTAATAACAGGTATGGTGTACTGGAACAGGAAAAACAGCAGCAACAACAATATATGCACGCCCACCGTCCAGGCGAGTGCTTTATTATTAACGGCAGGAGGCTGTTG
Organism: Flavipsychrobacter stenotrophus; assembly: GCA_947372365.1. Taxonomy (GTDB): domain Bacteria; phylum Bacteroidota; class Bacteroidia; order Chitinophagales; family Chitinophagaceae; genus Flavipsychrobacter; species Flavipsychrobacter stenotropha_D. The sequence goes on from CANBTK010000308.1 coordinate 3,709, forward strand.
TGTAGCTGCGAGCATGGGTTAAAGTTACAAAAAACGTTGCGAATACAATAAACGCCCTTCGCCATTTAAATATTGTACTGCCGATTTTTAACATTTTCGAATAACGCAGCTCATAGCCAGTTGTTTTTATGTGCTTTATTGATATGTATGGCGTACATTTGAGGGGTATTATATTTTTAGGGGTTTTAAACGTTGAAGATGAAAAACATAAAGAAGTTCATATTGGCAATCCTGCCGTTTATCGGATTGTTGGTTTCTAGCAGTGCATTAGCACAGGCTACCGCCACGGCTAACCCTGATACGCTATGTTTTGGCTGCGTGGTTACCTGCTCTACTTCGCTGCCACAAACAACGCTGGTTGCGGGTGCATACCTTACCCCTTCATCCGGCCAGCTCACGGTTACAGCCCCCACCAACTACTCTGTGAGCGACCCTGCTTCGGGTACATGGGCTGCTTCATACACCATTGCATACTCGGGTGGGTTTCTTCCGTCAAGGGCTGTAATGGTGCAATTCAACAATCCCT
>CANBTK010000309.1 GCA_947372365.1 Flavipsychrobacter stenotrophus
GGCTGCGGGAACAACTACTATATCCTACACCCTCGACAGCATTTCGTACGCAACATTTGGCGTAACGGTAAGCCCTGCACCTACAGTAGGCGCAATAGGCGGCACTGTTAATGTATGCCCCGGCGCTACCCTAACCATGACCAACGCTACTACTGGTGGCGCATGGGCCATGAGCGATACTACCCTGGCTTCAATATCCGCCGCAGGCATAGTTACTGGCCTGTTGGCTGGCAACGATACCGTTATTTATACTGTAGCCAATGCCTGTAGCTCGGTAAGGGTGGTAAAACTCATTACCGTACAACCAGCTCCCGGCAACCCGCACATATCGGGGGCCTCATCTGTTTGCATTGGCTCGCCAGTTACACTCACCGCCGCGTCAGCAGGCGGTACATGGAGCATAGCTTCCGGCACAGCCGCCGCTGTATCTGCAACAGGGTTAGTAACAGGGCTTTCTGTTGGCACGGCTGTAATTAAATACGCCACCACCAGCGCCGTATGCGGCAGCCTGGCCGATAGTGTTACTGAAACTGTATTGCCTGTTGTGGCAGCAGGCACCATAGCGGGCGCTGCTACCGTAAGCGTGGGCGCAAGTATTATGCTGATAGATACAATCTCCGGCGGCACATGGGGCAGCAGCGATACTACGCTGGCTACAGTTAACAGCACGGGGCTGGTTACTGGCATAGCTGCTGGCAGCGTGGTAATCAGCTACACCGTTTCAGGGGCTTGCGGCACAGCGGTAGCTACTAAAAATATCACGGTGAACCCTGTTTATTATGCTGGTATCATTTCAGGCCCGGCCAATGTTTGCGTTGGCCTTACCATTACGCTGGTTGATACGGTTACTGGCGGCAGGTGGCGCAGCAGCGCCCCAACAAAGGCTACTATTGACTCGATTACCGGCATTGTAACAGCCCTGGCTACAGGTACAACAACCATATCTTACACAGTAGGCTCAGCCGTTGCTACATGGCTGGTTACTGTTGGCATTATGCCTACTGTAGGCGTAATAGGCGGCGCGGTAACCGTTTGCCCCGGCAATACCCTCGCCATGTCCGATGCCACTACGGGGGGGGTATGGAGCATGAGCAACACCAGCCTGGCAACCGTATCAGCTACGGGCGTTATTACCGGGGTATCAGCCGGCTCCGATACCGTCATATATACTGTTACCAGCGCATGTACTTCAGTACGCGCCATTAAAGCCATAACGGTACTCACCGCCCCGGGCGACCCACATATAACTGCCCCTGCAAGCGTTTGTATAGGCGCACCTGTTACTTTAACTGCTGCATCAGCAGGTGGCACATGGAGCAGGTCGGTAAGTACTGCGGCCACAGTTTCTACTACAGGCGTTGTAACAGGCATTACCCCCGGCACAGCTACCATAAAATATGCCACTACCAGCAGCGCGTGCGGCAGCCGTGCCGATAGTGTTACCATGGCAGTTTACCCTGCAACCACAGTGGCAGCCATATCGGGCGCAGCATCCGTTTCCGTAGGGGCGGCCACAACCTATACCTGCACTACAACTGGCGGCACATGGGGCAGCAGCAACACGGCCATTGCTACAGTTGACAATACAGGCATTGTTACCGGGCTGGCACCGGGCACTGCCACTATCAGCTATACCGTAAGCGGCACATGCGGCACAGCAGTAGCCACCAGGGGCATAACCGTGAACCCTGTATATACGGCAGGCACCATTTCCGGCCCTGCAACTGTTTGCCTTGGCGGCGGCCCAATAACATTAATTGACACTACGGCCGGTGGTACATGGAGCAGCAGCGCCCCAACAAAAGCCACTGTTTCGGCTACCGGTGTTGTTACAGGCATTGCTGTTGGCACGGCAACCATTTCCTATACGGTGGGCACAGCCTTTGCCACTTATGCCATAACCATAAGCGCACCACCCACTGTAGCATTAATAGGCGGGGCTGTAAACGTATGCACAGGCACCACCCTGGCCATGAGCGATGCTACTACAGGCGGCGTATGGTCTATGAGCAATACAAGCCTGGCAACGGTTTCCGCTACAGGCGTTATTACCGGCATCGCAGCGGGCACAGATACCGTTATTTATACCGTTACCAATGCATGTGGTACTGTGTTTGCCGTAAAATCAATATCGGTACGCACATCGCCGGGAAGCCCAATTATAACAGGACCTACCGGGGTATGCCTTACGCACCCTATTACGCTTACAGCTGCATCGGCTGGCGGCACATGGAGCCGCACGTTCGGTACGGCAGCTACCGTGAGCACCGCGGGCACTGTTACCGGCATAACCGTTGGCGGCAGCATAAGGGTTAAGTACACCACTACCAGCACATCGTGCGGTAGCCGCGCCGATAGCATTACCCTCACGGTTTACCCTGCTATTACTGTGGCACCTATTACCGGCCCGGCCACCGTTTGCGAGGGGGCAACAGCCACACTGGCTGATACCAGCACAGGGGGCACATGGGGCAGCAATATGCCAACCATCGCGACAGTAGATGCTACTGGTATTGCCATGGGTATATTAGCAGGCACCGATACTATCACTTACAGGGTGGCCAACCCGGGCTGTTCAGCCACAGCGCTCAAGGTAATAACGGTGAACCCATTGCCTAATGCAGGCATTATAACCGGGCCTACCAGCGTGGTACACGATTCTGTCATAACCCTTACCGATACCGTTGCAGGCGGCATATGGAGCAGCCTTGATACTACGCTGGCCACAATAACACCGACAGGGCTGGTTACGGGGCGTACAGCAGGAACGGATACTATTAAATATACTGTTACCAATGGCTGTGGTACTGCTTACACCATTGCCGTAATTGATATCCTTTCTATGCGCGACGGATTTGCGGCAGGTGGGGCTACCGATGGAGAGGTTTCGCTGGTGCTCTACCCTAACCCATCAACGGGTATAATCACTGTCGAAATTCAGAATACCACCAGTAACACCTGCAAAGCCACGCTGCGCATTACTGATATGGCAGGGAAACTGATAACAGCTAAAAACACTAACAACTGTAAAGCACAGCTAAATATGGGCCAACTGGCCAGAGGCACTTACATGCTTTACGTAAATACCGAAAACAATTTGTTTACACGGAAGATCATCCTTGAGTAGTCTTGCTTTAAGGGAGGTTAAACTACGGCGGCTTCAGGCAAGTAGCCTGGAGCCGCTTTTGTTTTTGTTTTTGCAGGTGCGTTAGTAAATTGGGCATACCGGTTGGTATTAATAAATTACCTTCGCGCCACAATTATAAGCACATGTCAAAAGCAGAAAAAACAAAGGCGTTTATTATAGAAAAATCGGCAACTACTTTTAATATAAAGGGGTACATAGGCACTTCCCTATCCGATGTAATAGAACTAACCGGGCTAACCAAGGGCTCTATCTACGGCAACTTTGAAAACAAGGACGAACTGGCTGTCGCGGCATACCACCACAACTATACTGCGTTAATGAACAGCCTGGATGGCGCGATACAGGCCAAAGCCTCTGCACTGGGGCAGCTAATGGCTTTTACCAGCTACTACCGCCAAAACTGGGAAAGCATTTTTAAGGAGGGAGGATGCCCGGTTTTAAACGCGGCAACCGAAGCTGATGATAATTTTGAAATACTGAAAAGCCATGTGCAGCAAAGCGTTGCTGCATGGGTGGGCAAAATATGTACCATCATTGAAACCGGGCAAAAGAATGGAGAGTTCAAAAAAGAAATTATCTCCATGGCTTATGCATACACCATTATTACCATGCTGGAAGGCGGCATCATGCTCGCCAAAATCATGGACAGCCAACACCTCCTCTTCCTGGCACTGGATAGGATTGAGTTGATTATTACCAACGAAATAAAGAAATAGGTAAATTGCCTAAAATGAAACCCACGACTAGGGCGGGTTTCATTATAATGCGGTCGTAAATCAAAGAGTATTGACCTACTTGGTGGGAACTTGACGATTATCGTTGCATTTTGATTGGTAGCTTGTGTTTTAGTGGTACGCTAATATTGTTAGGAATGGAATGGAATTCACGGATTGAGGAAATATTGTCGAAGGTTAACAACCTGAAAATTAAAGACCCTTACTTTAAACTTTTTGGAGCGCCTAATCATCGGTATTATTTTAATCCTGCTAAGGCAGAGAAGGAGTTACAAGCGTTTGAGAATAGGTATCATATCCAGTTACCGGAAGAATATCGCTATTTTCTTAAGCATATCGGGA
>CANBTK010000310.1 GCA_947372365.1 Flavipsychrobacter stenotrophus
GGGTGCCTATAGTACACATACACCTTACTGCATCAGTTTCTATCGCAGCTTGGCGCAACCCGCTTTGCCAGCATACAAGGGATACTATCACCGCTACAGCTATTGATTACGGTACTGCAGTTACTTACCAGTGGTTTGTAGATAGTGTGGTTGTGCCGGGTGCTGTCAATTCATTCTACGTTACTGATAGCCTGAATGATGGCGACAGCGTTTATTGCGTTATTACTACTACTGATACCTGTGTGCTTAACCCTGTTGTTAAGTCTAACACAATCGGCTTTACAGTTATACATGTACTGAACAATTTTGCGCACATTATTTTGACCGAAGGGACTAATGCAGGCTGCATTGCTGACACCGTAACTTTTAAAGCTATCATTGATTCTTTTGGTGCATCGCCAAGCTATGAGTGGTACATAAACGGCGTACCTACAGCTTTGATGTCAGATACCATAAGGCGTGTATTTAACAATACCGATGTGGTGAGCTTTACAGTGCGTACTACCGCTGGCGGTTGTTATGTATATGACACCTTTAATGTACCTGGCGTTGTTATGATAAGGGATACAATGCCATTCGCACCATGGGTTTCGCTTATTTACAATACCTTAACTACAACTAACCCAATAGGCATTTATAAGTGGTACTATAACACAGTGAACTCTTATGCAGGTGCTACCCTGATACCAGGTGCAACTGGTTATAACTACCACCCAACAGTTTTAGGTTATTACTTCTGCCTTGAAGATGATGCTTATTGCTCTTCACCGTTGTCTAATATCATCTACATTTCGCTACTGGGCATTAAAGAAATCAACTCACAATTCCTGACTATTTACCCTAACCCAACCAACAGCACAATGAACCTGGATTGGGGTACTTATAAAGTGAACGCAGAGTTCAATATTTACAACACTGTAGGGCAGAGCATGCGCCACGAGCAGCTCACCAACGTATCGCATTATGCGGCTGACCTTTCAAGCTTTCCTGATGGCAACTATTACATAGTACTGAAGGATGCACAGGGTAACTACGATACCCGCAATATTGAAGTAAAGCATAAGTAAACCGTTATTTATTATAGTTACAAAGGCTGCCCCGCAAGAGGCAGCCTTTATTTTTTTGCTGTTGGGTGGCAGTGTTATTTTAAAAATGCCCGGGGCTTAAAGGGTTCAACGCAAAGTGTGCTAAGCACCCAGCAAAGAATACGCAAAGCCAGTTTTTTAAAGCCCGTTTTTGAACAGGCGGCAAGCGTTTTCTAAACCGATAGCTATTAAGGTGCGTTTTGCGGCAGTTTAGCCGCATTTCCTGATGGTTGTTGCAATGGTTTGCTAGTCATTTCTCTGTGTAAACCCAAGGTAAATTTATGGGGCGTTACATTATCGGGCTAATGCGGCTTGAACATTCAAAGGCGGCTTCAACAGTAGTTTGAACACAAAAGTAAACGCAGCATAGCTATTCCCCTTTTGAAGCTACCGCGTACCCACATCTTTTCAATTGTATTGCATAACATAGAATGCGCCGTAGGCGCTATCGGTTTGTAGTAGAAAGGCCGCAAAAAGGCGGTGCCCAGTATGGGCTATCCTTTACAATACGACATCGGATAGCCCATACTGGGCATTGTCCATAAAATTCAAAGGTTTACTACAAACCGATAGCCCCTCGGGGGCAAAGCACATCCTGGAAAATAACTTGTCGGTACACGGTAGCCTTTTGAGGGGAGTGAGGGGATGTCCACATGCCGAAGTTTGGTGTGTAATTTGTATAATTTCAACAAAACGTTTTACAGCCATCATAAGGTTTCGCGTTACACACAATCTGCCGGAGTGTTTTGCCTATAACAGGGGTAAATGTTCAAGTAGGCAAATCGGCTAATTGCCCCCTTGCTGTGGGGCAGTTTTATTGATGCGGTTGCGTATAAAAAACGCGATGGTGCCCGATGCTATTATGGCTATTGCACCTATAATAAACTTCCAGTCGTTGGTGAAGAAAATGAATAGCCAGATGGCGATGCTGATGATAGCGGGGATGGGGAAAAGGGGCATCCTGAAAGGCATCTCTTCTTTATGTTTGCTGTAACGCCATGCAATGAGCCCCACTGCCTGCGAGAGGAACTGTATGAGTATGCGCATCATAAGTATAGCCGTGATAACATCGCCCAGGCGGAACAGCAGGCTAAAAACAAAGCCTACAGAACCCATGGCCAGCAGCGACACATGCGGGAACTTATGCCTGGGGTGCACCTTAGCAAAAACAGCAAAGAAATCGCCATTCTGCGCAGCAGCGAAGGGGATGCGGGAGTAGCCCAGTATAGCCGAAAACAACGAAGCCCCGGCAATAATCAGTATCAGCACAGTAGCTACCTGCCCCACAAGGTGGCTGTTGTAAATGGTTTCGAAATAAAGGCTGGCTACAAAGTCCGATTGGGCTACGGTTTGCCAGGGCAACACCCCTAAAACAGCCGTTTGCATGCACAGGTAAAGGATGGCTATGCCTGTAATGGAAATGATAATGCTGCGGGGTATATTTTTAGCCGGGTCTTTGATTTCTGCACCAAGGTGGCATACATTGTAGTAGCCCAGGTAAGAGTAAACCGATTTAAGCGAGGCATTGCCCAGCGCCATAAAAAGCATGGAACTGGAGCTAAAATCGCTTACATGCCAGTTGAATGCCTGCGTGGCATTAAAACGCCCTAAGCCAGACAGGATAAGCCATATAATTGTGCCCCCGGTTATTACCCAGAGCACAACCGATATTTTGCCTATGCTTTTAATATTGCGGTAGAGCAATGCAACAAGAAGTATTACCAGCCCCCCGCTCACCATTTTCTTTTCAATATCATCGAGCGGTATCAGGAACGAAAAGTATTTGGAGAAACCGATGGCCCCGCTGGCTATAACCAGTGGCGCCTGTATGGTAGTTTGCCATATAAACAGGAATGCCATAAGCCGCCCCACCTTGAACTTGCCATAGAGCTTTTGCAGGAACACATAGCTTCCGCCTGCCTCCGGCCACTTAGCACCCAGTTCGCTCCATACCAGCCCATCCATATAGGCGAGCAAAGCCCCCAGTAGCCATGCTAAAATACTGGCAGGCCCATGCATGGTGCCCACAATAATAGACATGGTTACAAACGGCCCAATGCCCACCATATCTATCATATTGATGGCGGTAGCCTGGGTAAGGGACAAGCCCCTTTCTAAATGTGCTGCGTCAGTTTTGGGCAATGAAGGAATATTATACTGCAAAGTAGGAAATGTAAGCTACAAGCTATAGCGGTTGCGGCGCTGGCAGGGCGAATTTTTGTCAATAGGCCTATAAATAACAATTAGCGGCTGTAGCCGAAACTGCATATAAGTTTGCCGGGCTGGCAACGCAGCTTTATCTTTATGCTATGCGTTATTTAAACTATGCCCTCATTTTTTGCCTTTTGGCTTTTCCGTCTTGCGGGCAAAGCCAGAGTGCCACAAGCTGCGAAGCTATCCTTAAGCAAAAGATGAACCTGGAAAACCCGGAAAGCATATTTAGCAATATCAGGCAGTTAACCGCCTGCGGGCTGGATAGCATGGATATTGCCACCATCAGCGAGCCAACTGTAGTAGGTGGTTTTATAGTAAACTGGAACGGCAAAGGGAAAGAAGGGCCCACTTACCGCGATTATTTTAACCAGGTAAGTGCCACGCTTCATATGCCAGAGTACGTTGCTATGAAGCAGGACATGGCTAAGGCCGCCAGGATAATGGAAAAGAAGGCCAGCGCCGCTACGTGGGAGGCTGATACCAAACCTCTTTTAGAGCTAGCCTTCACTCAGGAAGAACTGAATGAAGCGCGTGAACTGATGCTGAATAATAAGTACGAACAACTGACATACAGGGAGGTTTTCTTTGAATATACATCCATGAAGAAATCAACTCTGGAGAATAAGCAACAGAATGAACTACAGGCTACCGAGGCATCGCTGCTGGCAATAAAGGCTACTTATGCGCCTTACTGCGATACATCGCTGCTGGCTGCTACACCCTATAATTTGCTCGCCTTTCAGTCGTATTCCGCCGGGTTGCAATGCGCAAAGAAAATGAGCCGCACCGCATTGGTTTACTTTACGGGTGTGAATTGCGTCAACTCGCGGAAAATGGAAGCGGCTGTATTACAAAATGAGGGTGTTAAGAAAGTAATAGAATCAGGCATGGTATTTATAAGCCTTGCCTGCGATGACA
>CANBTK010000311.1 GCA_947372365.1 Flavipsychrobacter stenotrophus
CGGGTTAGGTATTACATTAGAATCAGCGCCCCATGGGTGTACCCGAAGGGTATTGCTGGCGCTTATGGTGTGCGGGCTCACTGTGTCAATTGTTTCGCCGGTAGGGTTTTTCATGAAAGAAAGATTAGGGTTAGGGTCAGATGCATTGGCCGAAAACAGCCAGCCTTTGCCAGCATCCTGTGGCATCCTTTGTTGGTTGCCAGCGGTATCTGTATAGAAGTAAGCGGCATTAGGCGCATTCTTCTCATGCTCGAAAGTAGCCCATATCATCTCGGGGTGTGCCAAAGTGCTACCCACAACATGCATGCCCACCAGTGCCAGTTTGGTTGTCTTTTCACCTTTTTGTACCCATTGGTATTGGTTTGTTGTATCGTATACCGGAATTACCGCATCAATGGTTATATAGCTGCTGGCATCTGGCAGGCTTTTAGCTTCTACCCAAGATGTTTTCAGCTCCATAGCCAGTGCATTGGAGTCAACCAGGGTTACCCCTGCAGCGGCTGCATACTTAGTAATATTGCTGAGTTCGCCCTGTGTTGTAGGGAACAATGTGTCTGCGAATACATTGTTCTTGCCACCGGTAAGGAAGTAGGCATAAACGTCATTGACCATTGATATATAATATACCAGCGAGCCATTCTGTGCCATAAGTACATTGCCTGTGGCCTGGCCTGCTTCTGTAGCTACCTGGTTGCCGCCTGTATCAATATAGATATGCTTATTTGTACCCTCTACAACAAACTCCTGTACAATGCGGCCGGGGTTCACCTTGTGGATAGGCATCGCCTTAGGGCGCTCCAGCGTAGCGCCCGCTGCATTTTTAAATTGAGGTGCGCCGTTGGCATCCGCTACTACGTGGGCTACCTGATCGGGGTTACCTGTGGCCGCCCTCATCATAAGTTTCTCTTTGGCAAGCATTACATGGCTTTCCACTTCAAATAGCCTGCCTTTCTTGTCCATTATAACAGGCAGGTTATTAGGCCCTGTTTGCCTTATTGTGCTGAACAGCCTTATTGGCTTTCCAGCAGTATGTTGGGTAATGGTACGGTTCCCTGCGCTGTTAACCGGGGAAACATCGTAAAACACAGGGGATTCCATAACCGTTTTGCCTCCGTCATATCCCTTGCTGCCACTGGTAGGAGATGTTATCCATAAGAACATCTGCTCCGACCATGTATAAAAATCGCAATTGCTTTTGGGTGTAAATGCCAGGCTGTTAGCAGGCAAAACAAAGCCATTTTCTGTAGCCTTGCCCGATGCGAACCAACTGTTAAACACATCTTGCGTTACCGGGCATGCCACCTGGAAGTTAGGCGGGAATGGCCCCTGCCCGCCTTTGTTGGGGGTAGGCTTGTTGCCTCCGCATCCCCATAATACAGATAAGCCAAGCACCATGGCCCCGGCTGTGATTTTTTTGATTGAATTTGGCATAATATATAGATTGGTGGTTAAAAAGGCTGATTAATCAGGTAACATTTTTAGTATTCATAAGGCCGAAAGCCTCGCAGCCAGTATTCCGCTTCACCTTGCGTTTAATTTATTTTTCTACAAGTGCCAGCCACTCCGCCACCACAACCCTCAATGCCGCCTCCTTTTGCTTCACTTCTTCAAAACCCTTAAAAACCACCACCCTGCGCCCGTCTTTATAGTCGCCTTCCAGCAGCCCGGCAGCATCCTTAACCTTAGCCCCGCTGGGGAAAACGAGCATCACCCTGCCCTTAAAAAGGTTAAAAACAGCAATTTCACGCTTATATTCCTTAGGGTCGAACGGCTTCATTTCGCCGGTATAATAAAAACTTGGGTTGTTCCATTTTATCCGTTCGCCTATTTCGTTGCTTACACTTAAAATACACTGCCTTATAGCCTCTACAACCTTTACCAGCGAAGGTTCCAGCTTTTGCATGTGCTGGTTTACTTCGTCTGTGCTTGTAAACCCTGGCCCATTTTTCCCGGCTGCCATTTTTAATTGAATTTTAATGAAAACAACGGTTTACACATGCCTGATTCCTCTTCTTTATACAGAACATCAATATGTATATACCTACAAAACATGCACAAAATAGGGTGATAAATTAGTAAATACTAGAGTAGAAATACGCAATTTGAAAGTGCAACCTGTAAGCGTGGTTGGGTTGCGGTAGCAAACCAAGGCACAAAACCTTCACAACTAATTGGTTATCATTTTTTTACAAAGTTTTCGTTGCAAAGCCTTTATCATGGCTGCACTCATGGCTGCGTCACCTGCCATATACAATATTATAAATGTAGCAGCCGCGACCGTGCAGCATTAATAGGTTTGTGGCAGGGCTAACAATAAATCAGGCAGTTATCCCCGAAAGAACAACTGCCTGGCAGAAAAATTATTAATGGATTGGCTTATGCGCCAATCCTATGTTTCAGGTCGCTCACCTGTGAATTCCACAGTTGCTCCTGATCTTTAATGTCGCTTTTTTCAGCAAAGTCGGTAATGCGCAAAATGGTTTCGCTGGTTACCGGGCTCTGTTCTATACTGAACTCAAAAAACTCATCCTTCGGGTAATACTCCCAACGGTAGCGGATGAACTCGTTTTCAATATGCTCCACAATCTCTGCACTTTCGGTAGAACCGTTCCATGTAAAGAAAAATTTATGGTCACGCTGGTCCACTTTGTCCGCAAACCATTCCTGCAATCCGACCGGAGTTGATAAAAACTCATATAATATTGCCGGGGAGCAACGAATGGGGAATTCTACCGAATACATTGTTTTTTTCTTACTCATTTCAAAACTATTCACTTGTGTCTTAGAGTGCAATAATAAAAAAAGGAAGTTACAAACAAAATTTTATTCTCCATTTTATTGGATATTTTTAATCCGTATTTAGCCTAAACATCAATTCCAAGTTAAGACAATCATAAATTTTTTTTGGGTTGGATTGCTAAGACCCTTAGATTTGCCAACAGAACATCACTTTTGATTGGGTTTATTTTTGTGAATTTCAATTTACTAACCACTAAATTCTTTGCCTATGTCCATGCGCCAGCTAAAGATTACAAAGTCAATTACCAATCGTGAAAGCCAGTCGCTCGAAAAGTACCTGCAGGAAATCGGTAAGGTTGATTTGATTACTCCCGAAGAAGAGGTACAACTTGCCATCAGGATAAAACAAGGTGATCAGCGCGCTCTTGAAAAGCTTACCAAAGCCAATCTGCGCTTCGTAGTATCTGTTGCAAAGCAATACCAGAATCAGGGCCTTTCGCTAAGTGACCTTATTAATGAAGGCAACCTGGGCCTTATTAAAGCAGCACAGCGCTTTGATGAAACCCGCGGCTTTAAATTCATTTCTTATGCAGTGTGGTGGATTCGCCAGTCTATTCTACAGGCTTTGGCCGAACAATCTCGTATTGTGCGCCTGCCGCTCAACAAGGTTGGCCTATCTAATAAAATAAGCAAGGCTTATTCGCAACTGGAACAGGAATTTGAGCGCGAGCCTTCAACTGAAGAATTGGCTGAATTACTGGATATCGGTACTGAAGAAGTGGAAACAACGCTTGGCGTTGCAGCCCGCCACGTATCGGTTGATGCACCTTTTGTGGATAGTGAAGATAACTCACTGCTTGACATTTTAGAAAACCCCAATTCGGTTGCAGCAGATGCTGACCTGTACCATGGCGAATCGCTGAGGTGCGAAATTGAAAGGTCGCTCAGTACCCTTACCGACCGCCAGAGGGATGTTATTATGCTGTACTTTGGTATAGGCGTAAGCAACCCAATGAGCCTGGAAGATATTGGCGAAAGGTTCTCCCTGACCCGCGAGCGCGTAAGGCAGATTAAAGACAAAGCCATTACCAAACTGCGCACGCCAGGCCGTTGCCAACTCTTAAAAACTTACCTGGGCAATTAATTTTTACCCATTTAATAAACGTTTACAAACACCCGCAAACTTTCGTTTGCGGGTGTTTCTTTGTGGCTGCATTGAGGTTGCAGTTTATTAAATTAGCATATATCAGGCGTGCAATTTACTTTTTGGAATGGCTTTCAATAAGTAATACCAAATCATTTTTAAAAATGCACTAAAGATAGAAAGGGCTTACATTACATGCCATCCCTTGGAGTAATGCCGTTTACTTAAGCGCCGATCCCATAGGGATCGTATGTTTATAGATAAGGATTAATAAGTGTCACCGATGCCGAAGGTATCGAATGTAAAATCCAATTTTGTGACGACATTCG
>CANBTK010000312.1 GCA_947372365.1 Flavipsychrobacter stenotrophus
GATGAGAGGCAACGATTTTTAGCCTAACATCCGTCCTATTTGAACTGTTTTTTAGTTGAATTAATAACTCTGTCCTCTTTCTAAATTTACCTTGGGACTGCGCTATAGTATCAATGATAAAAGCTAACATTTTTGATTTCGAGGTCAAACCCGTATGATATATCTGCTTTAAATTTTGTAAAATCAACTATTCCGTTATCATAAACGATAAAATCGCCAATTATAGCTTCGACTAAGTAGGGCAAGAAAAAAGAGCTATCAAATTGTTTTAAAGTTCTGATTGCAGCAACAAATACTTTATCCGCTCTCGACAGATCATGCACTTTTTGAGAAGACGAACCATAATACTCTGCCGAATAGATTTGAACAATACCATCACCAGACAGTCCATAAAAAGAGCATAGATCATCCATTACTTTACCCGTCGTAAATGCGCGCTCAAGGTATTCAAAATCAATAAAACTCATTTTCATTTCTTAACTAGTTGCCTAAATACGATAATAGTTTCCTCCACCTACTTAAGAGTTTGTCCAAATTTCCCGATTGCTCAATAATCTAAAGTTGCCAAATCGGCCATTCGGATTGAACTTCAGTTCAAATATACATATATTAATTCCGTTAACCTGCAATCATTTTATCGCAGGGGGAATTTTTCGCGCTCCCCATTCCCCGCACCCGCTCTCCATTCCTCGCCCCTTAGGTGGGAGGTTCAGCTTCCTTACTCCACTATCAGTTTACTATAATACATTTTGCCAGTTGCATCGCCCATTACAAAATAGTACCCGCCCTTCGCAATGCCTGCCAGGGGAAATGTAGCCTTGCCATTTTTGATAACAGGCACTAAACCAATATGCCTGCCTGCAACATCGGCCAGATAGCAATAGGTGGTTTCGCCCACCTTATCCAGGCTTACGGTAAAGCTTTCAGTGGCTGGGTTAGGGTAGAGGCTGATACGCTCTTTACTCGTAATGGTAGCTACTGATGCAGATGGCAATGGGTAAGTACCTTTTATATATACCAGGTTGCCTGTATTATCGTCTTGGTACACCACATGTATTTTGCCCGGCGACATCACAACATCGGCATTTTGCAGGCCACTGCCCATAGCCAGTGTGTCATAACCAGTAAAACCGTTAGAGATATTGCTGGTAAATGAAAAACAAATCATGGTCATGCCACCGCTGGTTTGTTTCCATATAGCGGTTGCGGCATTGCCTGCGTTAGCTATGCGAGGGTAGTTTTGGTTAGATAGCCCGGTAAAGTTGCCCGTGATGGCTGTAGTAGCCGCAGAAGCCATGCCGCTTATAGAAGAACGGCTCATATAAACCAGCGATTTTCCCGATGAAGCGCTCATAAAAGTGGAATACAATGAATCGCCTATCACAAAGCCATCGGGGCCGGATGCAGGGCAAGACATAATCATCCAGTTGTTGTTGTCAACAGCCATTGTGCCTGTGAATGTTGTGCCGCCGTCGGCCGAAACGCCAGCCCAGGTATCCCTTATGTTGCCCAGGTTATTGCGGAACAGCATAATAGCCTTACTGCCTGCTGATATGATAGATGCCGGGCAGCAATCGCAAACTTCGCCCGTTGTGCCGCTGGCCAAAGCGTCAGCTGAAAATGTGTTGCCAAAGTCGGTGGACTTAGCCACCACATAATGGGCATCGTGAAACGCAGCGTTAAATTTCATGAATGCCACCAACGGGTTGCCGGTTGCATTGGTGGTAACAATGGGGAAGCGCGACAGGCTGGTATCAATATTATCAACCCGTACAGGTGATGAAAAGGTAGCGCCGCCATCGTAAGAATGCACCAGGAAGCTATAGTTAGTATCAGATGTTTCAGGGTTGCGCTTTAGTGTGGCATAAATAGTATCGCCATAGGCAGCAAGGTCAGGCCCGGCCCACGACTGGGCAAAAATTGAAAAGGAATTATTAAGAATTACAGGCGTAGTGAACGAGGAGCCACTCCAGCGCGAAAAATAGGCGCGGGTGTCAGCCTTACCCCAAAGCACCACAGGGTTGCTGCTCCTGTTGAGGGCAACGCGCGGGTGCATATTGCTGGTAGTACCGCTGCTAACAGTTACTGGCGTTCCCCATGTTATTGTTTGCGCTGTGCTTTGGCGTGCCGCCGCAACTAACAATATACAAGTAATTAACTGTTTAATATATGATATTTGTGTGAAGGTAGATATTCTGCTTTATAGAAGCACCAAAGTTGTAGTACCATTTATACAGTTGAGTTTTTCTCTATCTTTATTGCAAATCTATACCCGCGTGAATAAGTATATCTACTCGGTAGGCCCTGAGAGGGAAGTGTTTAAAATTGGCTTTTCGCAGCTGGCTGCGGGGTGCATTGGTTTACTGATGCTGGTTATTGCTCTCGCAAAGAGTGCGGCACAAGGGGCCTCCTTTATTATGATGGTGGCAATGATGCTGGCATTTTTTGGCTTTACTATTTATTGCGGTATAGCCTGTTTTCAATTAAAAACCAATGCGCTGAAGCTTTCGCTGGTTAATCAGTGCCTGCAGTTAGTGAGCATTTTTGCCTTCGGGTATGAGTACTACTATAATACCTTGTTCAATATCAGGTTTTGCTTATTGTTCGGGGAGGTTTTTAAATGGACTCTGAAAGTGGGTTTCACCAACCTTAATGTAAGCATGAACCAGGTTACTGGCAATGTAGAAATAGGTGTTGACCTGGTTGCTGTGGTTATGATAATATGGATTGTTACGTTGCAGGGCCGGATGAAACCCAAGGCAAAAATTGACGAGGCAAGCGAAATATTTGGTGCATAGCCAAATCTGCCTGAAGTGCCGATGACAAGCTTAGTTGATGGGGCCGCCTTGCGATAGCCAGTAATGTACTTTCTTTAAAGAGCAGGAATCAACGATATAGGTAGGCGGCATTTGTTGTGCCAGTGGGGAGTGCAGCATGCAATGGTAAAGCTTGGACCCATAAATACCATCGCCCCTGAAGCCATTTTTGAGGTAGTTTTTTAACTGTGCAGTGTCCTCAAGGTCCAGCCCGCCGCCAGTGGTAACGCCTGTGCCATGGCACGAATAGCAATTGCTGCTAAAAATAGGCCGTATGTCCTTAGCATAGGTGGCATTAACTGTGTCGCACCCGGTTGGGGTAGGCACCACAACTGGCACCAGTCCCGGTTTATGAGTGCAAGACACGAGCAAAAAAGTAACCAGGAATAGAATAGTAGTGGTAGATTTCATTATTACTTTGTCACCTTCACTTAGCCCGGGGGCATGCTTTCCCCGCTAAAAGAAGAATGTAAAGCTGGGCCATTAGTATTAATTCAATGTTAAGCCTTTATTGCGGCAAGAAACTATTGATGTAACCTTAGCCTTTATGCCAGCCCGGTTTTAAAATGAACAGAAAAATAGGGCTGGCTTACTTTTTCGCCCTGAAATTAATCTGGCAACCAACTGATTTTGTTTCTTTTACATAGCCTGCCTTACCATTTAATAGGGCATCGGCGGCATCTGCCACAAAGTGTTTCGTCGCTTTCGTTGGCTCAGCCCCATTGTCATCAATTGCGCCATTATACTTAACTGCCCACTTGCCATTTTCCTTCCATATAATGTACGCATGGGGTGTTTTTTGTGCGCCAAAGCTCTTAGCCACAGTTTGTTCAGCATCAAAAAGGTAGGGGAAATTAAAATGTTCATTTTGAGCTTTCTCCACCATTTTGGGGTAGGTGTCTTCTTCAAAGACGTTGGTGTCGGTGGAGCTTATTGCGATAAGCGGCAGGCCGAGCGGTTTGTATTTTGTGTTCAGCGCATTCATTCGTTCAGGGTACAATTTCGCGAACGGGCAATGGTTGCAGGTGAAAACAACAATAAACCCTTTGGCATCGGGGTAGGCATCCAGCGATAAGGGCCTGCCGTCAATATTGCGCAGCGTGAAGCCTTCCACCACTTTAGGGGCTATGGGTAGGAATGCAACGCCCGAAAAGCCTGTAGCCAATAGCGCGGCTACAAATAAAATTTGTTTTACGTAGTTTTTCATAGTTATTAAAACCTTGTATAAGTAACATTAAGTGTTGCGGTGTCCAGTGTTATCCCCTTTATGGCATTGAGCAGCGTATCCATGGCTATTTGCGATTGCGGTACGTTAAAGGTAGGGTTGGCTGAAAGTGCATAAACCGTCATAGTGTATAATTTTGCGCCCGGCCCTTGGGAGCAGGGTGGGGT
>CANBTK010000313.1 GCA_947372365.1 Flavipsychrobacter stenotrophus
CATTTGTAAAAGGCATCAAGCAGGTATTATCGGCTGATGGTGTTTGGGTGTTTGAAATGTCTTACATGCCAGAAATGTTGAAACTTAATTCTTACGATACTATCTGTCATGAGCACCTGGAGTATTACAGCCTGGCTGTAATAGAAAAGATACTCAGAATGGGAGGCATGAAGGTGTTCAAGATCAGCTTTAATGATATTAATGGCGGAAGTATAAGGTGTTATGCTACCCATGACATCAACAACAAATTCAACACAACGGAAGCACAGAAACTGATAGACGAAATCAGGCAGTCGGAATTTGACCTTGAGCTAGACACAGACAAACCATACATCGCCTTCCAGGAAAGAATAAATGTAGTAAAAACTGAACTACACGATTTCTTAAAGAACTTAAAAGGCCAGGGTAAGCGCATTCATATTTATGGCGCTTCGACCAAAGGGAATACAATATTACAATGGTGCGATATTGATAAGAACCTGATTGATTATGCAGCTGAGCGCAACCCTGATAAATATGGTGCCAGGACTTTGGGTACAGATATTCCAATAATAAGCGAGGCTGATTCCCGTGCCATGAAACCTGATTATTACCTTGTACTGCCATGGCACTTCAAGGCAGAATTTTTAGAGCGCGAGCAGGAAGCAATCAATGCCGGAACCGGGTTTATTTTCCCTTTACCACACCTTGAGGTAGTTACTAAACAGAATATGCCTAAGTAGGCCAAAACACTTTGTATTTATAATGGTTGCTGTAATATTTGGCGCTAACGGGCAGGATGGGTTTTATTTGAACAGGCTACTGATACAAAATGGTGTAAAAGTAGTTGGTGTATCAAGAAATGGAGATTGGCTTCACGCTGATGTAAGCAATTACACTGAAGTAAGTGATATAATCAGGCTGCATAAGCCTGATTATATTTTTCACCTTGCTGCAAACAGTGCCACCCGGCATGAGGTAATGTTTGAAAACCACGCAACTATCAGTACCGGCACACTAAATATATTGGAAGCAGTGAAGGTATATTCGCCAGCCACAAGGGTTTTCCTTTCGGGTAGCGGATTGCAGTTTATAAACAAAGGCCTGCCAATAAAAGAAACCGACGAATTTGCTGCGACAAGCGCATATGCTGTCAGCAGGATCCAATCTGTTTATGCGGCCAGGTATTACAGGTCGTATGGTATTAACGCCTACTTCGGTTATTTTTTTAATCATGAAAGCCCGCTAAGGCCAGAAAGGCACATGAGCAAAAAAATTGCGTGTGCTGTGCAGCGGATTGGCAACGGTAGTAGCGAGAAAATAGAGATTGGCGACATATCTGTTAAGAAAGAATGGGCATTCGCCGGCGATATAGTAAACGGAATATTTACGCTGGTTCAGCAGGATGAGATTTTTGAAGCAACAATAGGTTCGGGGCAGGCTTATTCTATTGAGGAATGGCTTGAAGCTTGCTTTGGCTTGATAGGCCAGAACTGGAAGGATAGTGTCATTATCAAAGACAATTTTAAGGCTGAATATAATGTGCTCGTTTCCGACCCAAGCACGCTAAACTCGCTGGGATGGCAACCTGAGGTATCTTTTTCATCGCTTGCTAAAATGATGGTTGCAGAATAGATGGGCCAGGGAAAGAAAATACTCCTATTACAATTGATGTCTAACGGTGATTGCCTTTATGCTACAGCTATTGCCAGGCAAATAAAGCAGGACTACCCTGGCTGCCACCTTACATGGGCCATTGCGTCATTCTGTAAAGGCATCCTCGATAACAACCCCTATGTCGATGCGATTTGGGAGGTCCCTAATGTTGGAAAATCGAACTGTACGCCAATAATAAGGGAGTTAAGGAAGGAAATAGCCATTAAAAAAAGTAACGGGGAATTTGACGAGGTTTTTTTCACCCAGATTATTGACGACAACCTGGCTAATTATGATGGTACGGTTCGTTCTTCCATTTTGCGGGGCTATGGGAAACCAGTCACAGTGCTGCTGACGCCGGTTCTTCGGTTGCGGGAAGCAGAGATAGAAAGGGCAAAAGCTTTTGCTGAAAAGTATAAGCTGAGCAGCTTTAAAAATGTAATACTATTTGAGTTTGCGCCTCAAAGCGGCCAATTAGCAATGACACCAGAGTTGGCATTGAAAATGGCAGGCGATATCATACAGAACGAGCAGACAGCTATCATTCTTTCATCAAGCATAAAAATCGGTGATGCCAACCCCAAAATAATTGATGGCAGCCAACTCACCTTAAGGGAAACAGCTTACATCACTCATTATTGTACCCTGCTGTTAGGGTGCTCCAGTGGCATCACCTGGATATCTACGTCCGACGCGGCAAAGGCGTTACCAATGATACAAATGCTGGATGCCAATGCGTTTTGGGTCAACCCAATATCAAGGGATTTTGAGCGCTGTGGCTTTTCCACTGAAAACCTCATTGAGGTTTACGATCAGGATTTTGTAAAAGTTACCAATTGTGTTAGCGAAGTAATTGGCCTGGGCTTTTCTGCAACTAAGAAAAAATATTACGAGCCGCTACCACTTCAGTTCAAAACAACCAGCCGCAGCATTTACAATATGCTTTGCTTCCTGCAGTTTGGTGCTATTGTTAAGCACATTCGTATTAACATCAGTGTTTTTGGATGGCAGCCACTCCTGCTAATGGAAATTGCAGGCGCCTTTATTACCGCACCGTTTAAGTTGGTTTATAATTTGATATCAAAAAAATTGAAAAAATAGCAGCAAGTTACTCTTTAACAATTCGCTTAATCACAGTAGCACCATTCACTTCTATCACTGCTACATAAATACCAACGGGTAAATTACCAATGCTCAACTCTGTGATGCGGCCGGTAATAGGCTCAGTTGCAACAACCTGTCCCATTAAGTTGAAAAGTTGGGCTTGCCCTGCATTGTTACTGGTTGGTAATTCAATATTGATATGGCCAGTGGCAGGGTTCGGGTAAATGTTTATACGCTCTTCGGTTGGTAAAACGTTATTTACAGCCAGCGCGTAGCCATAGGCTTCGCTATCGCTCAATGCTCGGTTATATAACCTGATGTCGTCAATCGTACCTTTAAAATTGTACGGGTATCCAGATGCTTGCTGATAGATGTCCATGCCCATAGCAATGCTGTCGGCCGAAGTGCCCATAGGAATGCGCTGCCCGGGAGCATTGTATTTGAGAACGCCGTTCACGAACATTTTCCAGTTACTGCTATCATAGGTAAGCACCAGCCTGTACCATTGGTTTTTCTGTATTGTAGGTGTATAGTGTAACGTGCTAAGCCCTGCTGCAACAGTATTTGGACCAGCACCAGGGCAAAACACCTCATTTGTTGTATCATCGGCTCCTGTGCACCCGTTTACTACATCGGTAAAATACAAGTTATAATGCCCGGGGACGCCATTTTCAGGGCCTCTTGTAAATACGGCATTGGCAAAACAAGTACCTGTGTAAAATCCCTTAACTTTTATTGTTGCGCATATAGTATACCTGGTGAGGTTAAGGTCAGCCATATAGCCGGCCGATATGTAGCTGTTTGTTCCATTAAAATAATAGGCGGTGTTAGGGGCCCCGCTCATGCCTGTATCGGGTGTTACATTATGTAAGTGCCCGGTATGGCCGTGGCCTGATACATCGTTGGCTGTACCATTCATATCCCAATGTGCGATAAGGCCCACTGATGATTGTGCTACAGCACCGAAAGCAATAAAGTTAAAAAGTAAGTAGAGGATATTTTTTTTCATTAGGCTAAATTTTTATACTGAAATGTTAAACAAAAAAACCAAGGAATTTGTAATCCGGAGCAGCCTTACCTTATAAGCTGAAAATCGCCCTTCAGCATTTCTTTTTTACCATTGGCTTTGTAGTACATCATATAGAAGTAGGTGCCGTTTTCCTGAGGTACGTTTTTGTAATTGCCATCCCAGCCATCGGTAAGGGTTTCGGTTTTATAGAGCATCTCGCCCCAGCGGTTGAAGATGTATTGTGAATATTCCGAGAATTCATTCAGCGACCCTTTTACACGCAGAATATCGTTTTTGCCATCCCCATTGGGAGTAAAGGCGTTGGGGAACCATATATCGCAGAACTTGTATTGCACATTTATGGTGTCAGTAGCTATGCCACAATCGTTAGTAATGGTTGACCAGTAGGTGCCCGATTGTGTAATATTGAAACTTTTGCCGCCGCTGCCATCGCTCCAAA
>CANBTK010000314.1 GCA_947372365.1 Flavipsychrobacter stenotrophus
TGTCTTGCGCGGTAGATGGTTTTGAGTTGGCATCAAGTACAATGGTTTCGCCTGTGTTTACCCTTGTTATCCTTATTTCGTCAATGCTTACATTGCAATCGTGTGCCAGCAAGTTGTTCCCTTTATACTTTAACTGGCCCGATTGGTCAGGCTCCAGTGTACTACAGGTAGCTATGGCTGCGGGTGCGTCGTTCTTGCATTTTATGGTTTGTAAAATGCATATCTGTAGCGGGCACGGTGTGCCATTGCATATAAATTCTTTGGTGCGGTAGTAGTCAAACAACTCGCCCAGGCGCTTCTTATCGTAGGGCCTTTTGGCGGCTGTAGCAGTTGCGTTCACTTTAGCCTGCTGTATGGCAACAGTGGCATCCGCTTTGGGTGGGGGGGGCTGGGCGGCCTTAGGCTGTGTTACAACCGGGGCTGGCTTAGGCTGTGCAACAGCATCTTTGGGTTGGGTGGCTGGCGCTGGCTCTTCCTGTGTTATAACAACGCTCTTTATCCAGTCATGCATGGCATTGCTGCCAGTATCAGCCATTGCTACAACTGTACTATTCGTGCCACCGGGCTTTGTAAGCCAGGTTATGACTATACCGCATAATATAAAGAATGCAACAGCAGCTGCATAGCCTATTACCTGATTTGCTTCTATAACCTTTTTAGGGCTCAGTTTGGGCGGGTGAAGCTTGCCAGACAGCTTTGCCCACTCCACGTCCTGGTCGAAGCCCGGCATCAGCCCCTCCAGGGGCGCCTGCTCCATTTTATCATTCAGCGATTCGTTAAACCCAGGCCTCATTAATAATTCATTTTAGCTTCCTGAAATAATTTTTCCTTTAGCAATGCCCTTGCCCTGTGCAGCTGCGACTTTGATGTGTTTTCTGATATGCCCAGCAGCTCGCCTATTTCCCTGTGGTTTTTGCCTTCAAAAACGTAAAGGTTGAAAACCGCGCGGTAACCATCGGGCAGCGAGTGTACCAGCAACAGTATTTCTTTTGCTGTAAGCTGCCCCAGCACATCCTCATCTGTTTCCGCTGCCTCATAATCACTTATTTCCTTCGCCTGTATAAAAAACGGCTGCCGTTTACGCAGGTGCATCAGGCATTGGTTAACCAGTATTTTTTTCAGCCATGCCTTTACGCTCCCTTCGCCCTGGTAGGTAAAAGTGCCTATGTGCTTAAAGAAGTTGCAGAAGCCATCCATCAGTACCTCTTTCGCGTCCTCAGGGCCCGGTATATAGCGCAGGCACAATACCATCATACTTTGTACATACTTGTCATAGAGCATTTTCTGGGCTTGCGAATTGTTGTTTTGGCAACACTTCACCAGGTACTGTTCGTCAGCGCTATTTAATGCTTCTATTTTCAATATTACTTAGCCGGTTTGCCCTTGCCATACTAAAATTAACCCCTTTTAAACAAAACAGGCACAAAACATGTGCTGTTATAGTAAATGCAACGCAGGTAAAAAGGGTTGCGTCGCGCCAAAAAATATTTTTTTTGCGGCACCATAGTGCATAAGAAAAGGGCACCCTGTCCCAGAGTGCCCTTTTCTTCTCAAACCTGTTACTTATTACTCTTTCACTAACCTTTGAACCTCCTTTTCATTTCCTGATGTTAATTCTACCATGTAGATACCTGAAGCAAATTTGCTTAACGGAACAGTTACTGAGCCATTCTGCTGCAAGCCTAGGTCTTTGTTATAAACGCTTACGCCTGATAAATCAAGCAAACGTACGGCTACTTCTTGCTGCTTGCCTTGTGTGAAGCTGATCTGCACTTCGTCGGTAGCAGGGTTAGGTGCCATGGCCACTTTCAACCCGGCTAAAGCCTGCGGTGCCTGTCCTGGCTTCATGCTCAGCTCAAACCTATCCTCGCCTTGCGTACCTGGGGCATCGGTTACCGAGAAGTGGTATTCTGTGCCTACGCCCAACTGCACATATTGTTTCAGCAACTTATCATGCAGGTAAAGCTTGCCGCCTTCTGGCAATACAACGCCTTCAGCCTTCACAATGTAATCCTGCTTGTACTGTGTTGTAAGGCCCAGTGGTATTACTTTGCCTGCATCGTAAGGGCGGGCATCAATAATCATCTTATGGTTGTCGGCTGACAAGCTATAGAAGTTAAGGCTGGCACCACCGAAAGGCTTGGCCGCATCAAGGCTGCTATCATCATTATCTGTAGCGCTGCTGTTAAACTGCAGGTACAACATGTCATAAGGATGGTAGTTAGCATCATAAACTTTCAGCGATACATATTCCGGCTCAGCCCTGAACAGGTTGGCTGTTGCTGCATTGCCCTTATTGCTTTCTGCAAAGGTTAACGTAGCGCCATTGTAGGCTGCACGTACCTGGAAGGCGTTGCACGCCTGCAGGTAGTATGGTGTTGTAGTAGCGGTATTAATAAACTGCGCCACGAACTGGCCAGCTGTACCCAGCGATGGGTTCCAGATGAAGTAAGCAGGGCCTACTACGTTGCCGGCAACCAATGCATTGTGTATTACAGTGCCTATATCGGTTGGCGAAGCGTATGGGTTACCCATCATGTTGTACTCCTGGAATGATGAACCCTTAGCAAGGCTTACTGTTTGTGTACCCTGGTTCAGGCTACCCCACTGTGCTATAGTTACAGCTGCAGGTATATAAGGTATGTAATCAAGCCCTATGCCCTTGGTGCCCCTTACGAAGAGCCTCAGGCCCTGGTACTGGTGTATCCTGTTACTATCTACTGTAGTATAGGCACTTGCAAACTGCCTCCAACCCGGGTCAGATGGCAATGATGAATTACCAACCAATGGGTTATACCTGAAGGCAGATGGCGCGTTAGACGCAGTAGTTGTAAAGCCATTTGATGAACCGGAAGGCCCAGTAACATCAATGTAATTTTCTACCTGAGTAAGGCCAATGTAGTTACTGAACGGATGTGACCAGAAACGGTATGCACGGCGGCCACCTGGTATATAAACAACCACTTTAGCCTGGCCTGTAATGCTTGTGCCTGCCGGCAGGGAATCAACCCTTGCAGTAGTAGAAGCATCGGCATCCAGTACAAGGCTATCGCTTGTAGCAAGGCTACCTGTAGTTATTGACAATACGCTCTTCACAACCATCCTCGCGCCAGTATTAATGGTAGCGCCTGCGCTGTTGTCAAGGTTGAAGTTATTAACCTTGCCAAAGCCGCTGATGGTTTGTGCAGATGTACCGTTGATGGTTAACTTACCTGCACCAGTAATAGTACCATTGTTAGTTACATTGCCCTTCACATTGAGGGTAGCGGCTGAGTTAACGGTTACTGTTGCCCTTGATATCAGTATAAGGTTGCGGGTAGTGCCGCTTGCTGATGCTGCAATTGATGGCGCATGTGCTGTGCCGGTATCAATAGTAACATCGTCGCTTGCACCCGGCACAAAGCCGCATGACCAGTTGCTGGCAGTATTCCAGTCGCTGCTGGTAGCGCCCACCCAATGCATGGCAATAGGGTTAACGGTTATAGAATCTGTAAGTGTAGTAGAGCAAACAGGGTTGTGCGCATCAAGCAGGTAATAAACGTGCGTAGATGATATAGCGCCTGTGCTTAACGAATAAGTACCACCTGTAGAAAGGGCTGCTGTAAATACTGCCCCTGCATCAATACGGTAAGATATAGTAGCGCGTGGCGTACCAGTAAACAATACGTTGGTAGAGTAACCCGAACATGGCGCTACTGCCGAAGTGATAGTAGCTGTAGGGTGCGCATATACTGTTAATGTAACAGGGTAGCCAGTGCTGGTGCATAAGCCGTTAGATACGGTAATGGTTGCACCATAAGCGGTATCGGCGCCTGTAGGTATAGCCAGCGGTATTGTGCTGCCCAGCGATGCGCCGGTTACGTTGCTGAAACCAACGGCAATAGCATCGGTGCTCCAGGCTATACTGTAAGTAGACGGGCTGCCTGATGGCGAGCTGTATGACAATGATACGCTGCTGGCTGGCTGGCATATGCTAGGGTTAGCACCTACCACTACGCTCACGGCATCGTTGCTTATAGTTGCGCTGCCTGTCATAGTTACTGAGCTACAGCCGCCTGGGCCGGTTGCAACAATAGTGTACACGCCTATGCCTGTAAAGCTGCCTACAGTTATAGCACTGCCTGTGCCGCTGGCTGGCGAGCCAACCGGGCTGCCTGCAAAATATGCTTGATAGCTAACACCTGTATCGGAGCCTGAAAGGC
>CANBTK010000315.1 GCA_947372365.1 Flavipsychrobacter stenotrophus
TAGTAAGTATAGCTGAATTCAGGTGTGAACGTAAGGAAACTGCCCCAGCTGCTGATATTCTCATACCCGAAGCCCATGCCCAAAGTGAGCTTTTTAGTAAGGTAGTACTTATAGTTAAGCATACCCACGCCCGAAGAGTTGCTCAGTGCAGGCCTGTTGGCGCTGGCATGGTCAACAAGGGAGTAAGCACTGTAGTAGCCGTAGGCCAAAGAAATCTCACTTTTCCCTTTCTGAGCGTGGCTGGCAGGGAGGAAGCTAATCATAGAAAGCGCAAGACAGAAAATGTAGATCCTTCTTTGCATCATAACATTGTGTATTTAGTGCGATGAATGTAATTGGTTATAAAGGGCTAAAGATATAGCAAACTTTTAGTACTCCAAAACCTTTGTTATATTTTACCTCTGCGAATACATTAATGCCGGGCGGCGGCTTGAGTAATGCCTTGGTTTTCAACCTGTTTCAATGCGGTTGCAGCTGGCAAATTAAGGCTGCAATGCCCCAGAATGCTATCTTGGGCGATACTAACGCCCCATAGGGCTGCGTACAAAAGATTCGATATCGCGGCGTTACTATTGAGGCTAAACCTAACCCTATAAGGTCATTTTTTCTTTTTAGGGGCTACCAGGCTATAAGAATGGCTTACCATTTCTTTAAGCTGCTTGTTGGTGAGCGTACCATCAACGGTAATGGTATTCCAGTGCTTTTTATTCATGTGGTAGCCCGGTTTTATGCACTCGTACTCTTCCCGCAGTTCTATAGCCCTGTCCGGGTTGCACTTTACATTAAACTCCAGTGGGCTTGACGATATGCCCACTAAAAGGAAAATTTTGCCCGCAACTTTAAATACAAGGGTATCTTCGCCAAAAGGGAAGCCTTCATCAGCATCGGCAAGCGACAGAGCATACAAGCGCAAATCTTCAATATTCATTATAGCTGTTTGTTTGGCAAAAAGTAAAAACTAACAGGCTAAAAGCCAATTAGTTGGATTTTAATTTTCCTTTAATCTTTATCAAAAATACGTTTTTTCAAAAAATCGGCTCAATATTTGTACTACAATC
The DNA here is from genome assembly GCA_947372365.1 of Flavipsychrobacter stenotrophus. GTDB lineage: Bacteria > Bacteroidota > Bacteroidia > Chitinophagales > Chitinophagaceae > Flavipsychrobacter > Flavipsychrobacter stenotropha_D. The sequence continues at coordinate 1,059 of CANBTK010000315.1, forward strand.
GGAAACGAAACGTTAATTATACAAACTCTATTCTATGGTAAAGGTGTCGTGTGTAATCATTACTTATAACGAGGAGCAGAATATTGGCGCCTGCATAAAATCTGTGCAAAACGTTGCCGACGAGATAATAGTGGTGGACAGTTACTCGCAGGATAAGACAACCGGCATTGCCGAAAGCCTTGGCGCCCGGGTTTTTTACAAGAAATTTAATGGCTTTGGCGAACAGAAAGCGTACGCCATAGGCCAGGCTACGCACGACTGGATTTTATCGGTGGATGCTGATGAAATACTGACTCCCGAATTACAAAACAGCATTTTGGCGGTAAAGCAAAACCCGGCATTTGATGGCTATGGCCTTAACATACTTACCAACTATTGCGGTAAATGGATAAAGCATTGCGGCTGGTACCCCAAGCGCAAGCTGCGCCTGCTGGATAAAACCAAAGGGTATATTAATGATAATAAAGTACATGAAGGCTTTGAAATGAGTAACCCCCATGCCCCTATTGGCTTATTAAAGGGCGATTTGCTGCACTATAGCTACAAAACCATATCGGAACACAGCCGGAAAATACAGTTGTACACCGAGCTTGCAGCAAAGCACATGGCCGAAAAAGGCGCGTCTATCTCGCTGCTAAAAATAATACTGGGGCCTAAGTGGACCTTCTTTTACCTGTATATTATAAGGCATGGCTTCCTTGATGGTTATTGGGGCTATGTGCTTTGCAAAAACATATCGTACGAAAGCTTTATTAAGTACACCAAAATACGCCTGTACACGAAACAGTACAGAACACCGCGCCAGAGCACCGATTTATTAAGCCCGCCTTCATTAAGCAATTAGTTTTATTTTTGAATAATGAATCTGAGCTGGTTGCTGCCTTCGGTAAAGGGCATACCTGTATTAATGTACCACAAAGTATGGCCGGGCATCAATGATGCACTAACTATTACACCCGAAAAACTGCGGGAGCAATGGGCCTACCTGAAGCAGGAAGGCTACCAAACACTCGCCCTTGGCCAATACCTGGAAATCATCAACAGCAAAAAGCCCGTTTACCCTGCCAAATCCATCCTCATAACATTCGATGACGGCTACAGGAACAATTCCGAATGGGCCTACCCCCTGCTGCAAGAAATGGGCTGGCAGGCTACCTTTTTTATTATAGGCGATACGCTTGTGCCCGGCACCCCGGCAACAGCCAATACCCCTGATGCTAAAATGGGGATAGAGGAACTGCAAAAACTGGACCCTGCAACAGTGCAGCTTGCCCTGCATGGCTACCACCATGAACATTTTAAGGAACTGAGCTTTGAAGAGATTAAAAAGGTGATGGAGCAAACAATAGAGGCTTTTGATAATAGCGGCCTCGCCTACCACAAAGCCCTCGCCTACCCTTACGGTTCCCGCCCAAAGGACCATTACATCAATACATCCATGAAAAACTGGATGCAAAGCATAGGCATTCAGGCTGCCTTCCGCATAGGCAACCAGGTGGGCCGCATACCCACGCCCGACAAATACGAGCTAAAGCGCATTGACATTAAAGGCTCTGACACCATGGAAGAATTTAAAATAAAACTGGTAAAAGGGAAGCTGAAGCCGTTTTGATGGTTGCCCCCCACCGGTAATGTCATTGACTTAAGGAGATAAAAGTTTCACGCGGAGGCGCAAACAAAACACAAGAAACGCTAAGTCAATGACATTGCCCCCACCGACGGCCTCTCTACTCCTCATTGTATTGCTAGCCTACACGCCCTGCATATTCAAAACCATACTAACTTTACAAAAACCACAATACGCCTTATAAATGAACGCCATCAATTATATAGATGAACAAGAGGGAAAGGTAGAAAAGAAAAAGGGCAGCATAGCTACCATGCTGCTCATTATTGCTTGTATTGTTTGCTACCCTATTGGCTTGCAGCGGGGCGATTATTACGCCTGCAGCTACTACAATGTGTTTACCGAAAAGCACTGGTGGGTGGTTTTTACCGCCCTGTTTGTGCATGGCAACCTGCTGCACCTGCTAGGCAATATGCTGTTCCTCTTTTTGTTCGGGCGGGGGCTTGAAAAAAACGTGGGGCCATTCAAACTGCTGCTGGTTTTCCTTATAGGCGGCGCTGCCAGCATGTACTTCAGTATATTTTACTACGATGGCCCGGTGGTGGGCGCTTCTGGCTCCATATCTACTATACTGGCTACCCTTATGCTGTTTGACCCATGGAAATTTTCTTTGCTGCTCAATTTATTCCCTATGCCCATAGGGGTGGCAGGCTTCACCTATATAGTGCTGAATTTCGCAGGGCTTTATATGGATGCTAAACAACCCTCAGCGGGCGGCACGCACACGGCATATATGGGGCACATCAGCGGCTTTGTAGCAGGCATATTCCTGGGCATGGCTTTGTCGCCCAACTGGAAGAAAAACCTCGTTATCAGCATCATCCAGTTTATCCTGTTTTACGTGCTGCTACTGGCTATCATCCATTTTACCAACCGCTAACAATTAGCTTCAAGTCAAAAGGAAAAAGTCAAAACCCAAAAGTGCAAAACGTATTCATTTAACAGACAATTTCAGCTTGACTCAACCCTAGTTGGCCAGCACCTTCAGTACATTCCTTGACGACCGCAGCCAGTTTACATTTTGCAGCATGAATGTGAATGAGATGCTGCGCTCAAAAGAATGCTTGGCCCCAAAACTATCTTTCAGGTAGTTCTGAAAATCGCTGCTCATAATAATAGGTATGTAGATGCTCACAACATCCTTAATAGAATGTATCTCTATGCCACCCTCATAAAGCAAGGTAGTAGCCCCGTTTTTGGCAATGGTAGGGCTGAAATTAGGTATTAGCCCGGCATCAAAAAACAGCCTTATGGGCAGCCCAATTTTAGGCAGGTCGGACGACAGGTTAATGGTTGCCATCCAGTTATCGCTCCTGTTTACATTGTTAAATACAGGTATTTTAAACCCACCTTCCTGTATAGACAGCTGCTGCGCGAATTTACCACTGTGCGAATTCCTGCCCAGGAATGTACCGTCGTACAGGTAGTCGTCAATGCCCGAATAGCTGGCGTTGAGCTTGTACCTGTCCAGTACCGCCGGGTCGTTGTTGATAGCGAAAAACTTACCTG
>CANBTK010000316.1 GCA_947372365.1 Flavipsychrobacter stenotrophus
AAGAATAAGCAATAATAGCCAGTATAGGTATAATAAAGAGTGCCGCAAGGCCCTTTAGTACCGCCGGGTTAATATACCTGCTGGCAGCTGGCGCAACATGCGCTTCCGCTACCGCTTCCATAACATTTTTGGTAAAGCGCATAGAGGGCTGGCCCAGCTCTATGCCCTCGGCGCATTCCCGGTTGAATGCCGATAGCTCGGCATAAGTGCGCTGCCAGTTTTCGCTGGCAGCTATAAGGCTGGCTATGCGCTGCTTTTCAGCACCATCGCAGTTGCCGTCAATATATGCCCAAAGCTGCATTTCTATATCTTCCTGTTGCCCCATTGCTTTTCGTAGTTAAAATTAAACAATTTTTCCGCCTCGTTACCTAAACCATTACTTCCCTGCTGAATTTTGTTTCCAGTACTTCTTTCAGTTTCTGCCTGGCCCTAAATAGCCTCACCTTTACATTAGTTGCTGTCAGGCCTGTTATTAGCCCTATTTCTTCCACCGATTGCCCTGCCAGGTAAAACAGCGTTATAACCTCAGCATCTGCCACTGGCAGGTACTTTATGGCGCTATCCACCATACTTTTCTGCGTTTTCTGCTCCAGCGCCTCTGCCGGCTGCTGGGCAAGGCTTGCTGTTTCCATTATCGCCTGCATACGCTCATCCCCCGGCAAAACTGTATTGCCGCCCTTTTTACGCAGGTGCGAAAGGCAGGTGGTGTGTACAATAGTATATAACCAGGTACTGAATTTACTATTCCCTTTAAAATCGGCAAGGCTGCGGTATGCCTTTACAAAGGCATCCTGAGCCAGTTCCTCAGCCAGCTCCCTGTCATCAACATACTTCATAGCCAGCGAAAAGGCATAGGCCTGGTAGCGCTCCACCAGCTTGCCATAAGCTGCCTGTGTGCCCTGTAAAGCCATTTGTATTAAAGCTATGTCCTCCTCCTGCCCGTGCATGTGTAGTATAAGACGCTAATAAACGCTATTCGGTTACAACCATCAAATAAATTATTCCTGGCGCCCGCAATTATATAAACAAAATAAATCTACATATTTTCTGTAACCACCCGCCCGGTTTGGTAGTCTTAGATGGTACAACTGTTTGCAAACACACACTTAACAATATTTATAAAACACTTAAAACACATTAATATGGTACAAGAAGCAATAACCGCAATGTTCTTTTTCCTTACCTTTTTCGGAATGATATTTGGCATTTTCTATTTCAGAAACAGGGAAAATATGGCCATGATAGAGCGTGGCATTAACCCACGGAGCACCAAAATAGCACCAAAGCCTTTTGTGAGCCTTAAATATGGTTTACTGCTATGTGGCGTTGGCCTTGGGCTGTTGCTGGCATTCCTGCTCAATGAGTACATAAATAACCATGGCACTGCTGGCCGCGACCTGCCGCAAATATATTTCTCCCTTATTGCGCTTTTCGGTGGGCTGGGGCTGGTTTTATCTTACCGTATAGAGAAAAAAGAATGGCTGGATAAGAAAAACGATGATTAATGCCCCCGGAATGGGCAGATGTCCACAAGAATAGCCAGCCAACCAGCCTGCAAACCGCTACAGTAAAGGGTTTTGTCATTTTTCAATTTGTGGATATCTTCTTTTCCCCAATAAAGTAAGCTGTACTATTTTGACCTACTTTTGACCTATAAATGAAGGAAACTAAAAAAGTTATAAATATGTCAGACGATAAGTTGAAAGTCCTGAAGCTGGCGATGGACAAAATCGAAAAAGATTATGGTAAGGGTTCTGTGATGATGCTGGGTGAAAAAGGCCATGACCCAATGGAAGTGATCAGCACAGGTTCCATCGGGCTTGATGTTGCCCTGGGCGTGGGCGGCCTGCCCCGCGGCCGTATCATTGAAATATATGGCCCTGAGTCTTCAGGTAAAACGACAGTAGCCATCCATACTATTGCCGAAGCACAGAAAAAAGGCGGTATCTGCGCCATAATAGATGCCGAACACGCTTTTGACTCAGCATACGCTACAAAATTAGGCGTTGACGTGGATAGCCTTATTATCTCACAGCCGGACTATGGCGAGCAGGCACTTGAAATTGCCGACCGCCTTATTTCTTCAGGTGCTGTGGATGTGGTGGTAATTGACTCCGTTGCAGCTCTTGTACCTAAAGGTGAACTGGAAGGCGAAATGGGCGAAAGCAAAATGGGCCTGCAGGCACGCTTAATGAGCCAGGCGCTCAGGAAGCTGACAGCAACCATTTCCCGCACAGGCTGCTGCTGCATATTCATTAACCAGCTTCGCGAAAAAATAGGCGTTATGTTTGGTAACCCGGAAACTACAACCGGTGGTAATGCCCTTAAATTCTATGCTTCAGTGCGTTTGGATATCCGCCGCATCAGCCAGATAAAAGATGGCGACGTAGCTAATGGTAACCGTACCCGCGTAAAAGTGGTGAAGAACAAAGTTGCCCCACCTTTCCGCCAGGTAGAATTCGATATCATCTTTGGCGAAGGCATCAGCAAAATAGGCGAAATAATAGATATGGGCGTGGAACTGGGCATATTGCAGAAAAGCGGATCATGGTACAGCTATAACGAAAGTAAAGTGGGCCAGGGCAGGGATTCGGTTAAAACCTTCCTTGCTGACAACCCCGAAGTAGCCAACGAAATAGAAGGTAAAATACGGGCAGCGCTACAGGTTGTGGCTTAGTGCAGGCTCTATAAGGATAGGTAAGTACAATTTAATCCCTCTGGTGAACGCCGGAGGGATTTTTGGTTTAATGGGCTGCCCGGCTTGAGTTAATAATAAATAAATTTGTTTAAACAAAATTGTTTATTTTTGCATTGTGGATAGTGAAATTTCGATATTAAAGGGGGTACACCCGGGTATAGTCCTTGACAGGGAACTTAAGAAAAGAAAACTGCCTAAAGGAAAGTTCGCCATGTCCATAAATGAATACCCGCAAACTCTAGGTGCCATTACAAAAGGCAAGCGCAGTATGAATACCCCGTTGGCGTTACGAATAGAACACGCACTCGGATTAGAAGAGGGCTTTTTAATGACGCTACAGGTGTTTTTCGAAATAAAGGAAGAAAAACGTAGGCAGCAACATGTATTGCAAGGCGGCATCCCCAAACTGCGGAAAATCCTTTTTTGGGATACAGATTTTGAAAAAATAGACTGGATACAACAGAAAAAAGCCATCATCAAACGCGTATTTGAAAGAGGCAATGACCTGGAAAAACAAGAGTTGAAAAGGTTTTATGGAGAGGGTGTTGTGTCGGAGGTACTAAGCACTGAAAATACCAAAAGTTAGTACATGAGCCGTAAACTATATTGGAATACAGTAACACCGTTGCTGAAGTCAATCTTGCTCCAGTTATTGGCCTGTGATTTATTTGATTCGTTCCGGCTAGTTGGCGGCACCTCCCTCAGCCTGCAACTCGGGCACCGTATGTCGGTAGATATTGACTTATTTACTGACGCGGCTTATGGCTCTATCGATTTTGGCGCCATAAACCGATACCTGCGAATGTCATTTCCATATTTTTCTGCCTCTGATGGAGGTAACGTAGGGTTGGGAACAGCTTATTTTATTGGGAATAGTGAGGCAGACTGCATTAAATTAGACCTTTATTACACCGATCAGTTTATTCAGCCGGCTCTCGAAATAGGAGGTATTCGGATGGCTACTATTGAGGAAATTATTGCCATGAAGGTGGACATTGTACAACGTGGTGGCCGTAAAAAAGATTTCTGGGATTTACATGAATTGATTGATATATACCCTCCTGAAAAAATGGTACAATTTCATGAACAACGTTACCCCTATGGCCATGATAAGCAGCTGATATTGGCTCAGTTTCTCAACTTTTCTATTGCTGACGATGATTTCGAGCCTATTTGCCTTCGGGGAAAATTCTGGGAGGTGGTTAAATGGGATATAACAAAGTCACTAGGGATGTTGCGTTGATACATGTTTGCCAATCATCGATTATTTGCTGCTCAGATGCGTAACTTGCACCTTTAATATTTCATGAATATAGCCATAATAGGTGCGGGTGCATCGGGGTGTTTTGCGGCGGCAAATATGCGTTACAGGGAAGGGGTTGAAGTTGCTGTGTTTGAAAAAACAGGCAAGGCATTGCAGAAGGTAAAAGCCTCGGGTGGCGGCCGCTGCAATGTTACCCATGAG
>CANBTK010000317.1 GCA_947372365.1 Flavipsychrobacter stenotrophus
TCGGGCGTTACAGCCATGTAGTTAGGGTCGTAAGACGAGCGCACTGTATCAATGATGTAAACAGTATTGTTACTTGTGTCCAGGTCGCCTGATACCGGGGTGATAAAGCAGCTGGTGTGGGCAGTATCGCCGGGGGTAAGCCAAGTTGACGGCACCTCCAGTGTAATATGTACCGTGGCTGGCGACGCTGTGCTCGATAGGCCAGTAAGGTTCCAGGTAGCAGTATGCCCGGTTACTGAAGTAGGAGTAGGCGAAGCACTGGAAAAATTATATTTAGGGCTGAAGTTAACCGTAAGCGTACCAGCTGTTGGGGTACAATAATTGTTTTGGCCTACTACGGTTATGGACTGAGTATGCCTGCCAGCGCGGTGTGCAGTGTTGATAGCAAGGTCAAACCTGGTAGCAGAGCTACAGTTAAAGCCTATATTCAGCGTCCTGGAATTATCGCCATAAATAGTGAAGGTATCGGAAATAATGCCCGATGAAGGGCAGGTTGGTACTACTCCCGCTGCATGCGACAGTACCCTGAAGGTGTAAACATCGCCTGCAGTGCCATATGCTGTATAATACAAGCCACCCGTAATAGAAACAGTATCTATTGCGGTGCCGTTTGAATCTACTTCCACTGTTACCGGGCTGTAGCTGGCAATATCGCCGCCCGTAACATCGTAAGTGCAATTGCTGTTGGCATCAATGTATGATTGCAGGTGTATAACGCCACATGGCAAATGCATATAAGTGCTGGTAAATGAATCCACAGCACTGGCACCATTATAAATGACGTTCTTGATAGTGTAGGAACCTGCCGCCGAATAGGCATGGGTATTTACCATATAGCCCGAAGTACCAAATGACCCTGCAACAATAGTTGTTGTGTCAGTACTGCCATCGCCATAATCGGTCCTAACAGAATACCCGGCACTATATGACGATGTAGCAATTGTAACCTGCGGGCCGCCGCACGTAGTTGCGAGGTGCAAAGTATATGGGCCGGCTGCAGCTGTTGCCGCAGGAGTGGACTTAACGATATAGCCAGCTGGCATGTAGAAATTGCCTGCGGCATCAATTGCAACATCAATAGGGCCGGGGGCCAAAACCGAAGGTGAGCTGATGATGCCCGCGGGGCTGATCATCCTTGAAATAGGGCTAAGGTAAAGGTTGCCCGCAGCATCAAAATCCATATTAAGTATACCACCAAGCTCCGCATTGATAGCCAACCCGCCGTCGCCTGCCGAGCCATATGTACCATTGCCTGCCAACGTAGTAATAATGCCAGCCGTATTTATTTTGCGTATCCTGTTGTTGCTGCCGTCCGCTATATATACGTTTCCGGAATGGTCCACGGCCACATCCCATACAAAATCCAGTTGCGCGGCTGTAGCCAGCCCGCCGTCCCCACTAAACCCTGCGGAGCCAGTGCCTGCAATAACAACAGCAGACCCGCCACCGGCGGGTATTTTCATTACCTGGTTGCCTTCGGGGAAATATACATTGCCTGCCGAATCTGAAAAAACTGACGAAATTGTACTGCTCCCATAATGGATAGTGTTAACGATGCCGAAGGTATCTATCACCCTTATTGAATTACCGAAAGCGTTTTCAGCAAAATACATATTGCCGGCAGCATCAAAAGACATCCCCTCTACGCCCCATACATGGGCTGCCGTTGCCGGCCCGCCATCGCCATCGCCACCTGCTACTGCAGTATCGCCAATAACACGGTGGATATTACCAAACGTATCTATCTTGCTAATAATGTGGTGGGTATAATCTGAAAAATACACATTCCCTTTATGGTCAACTGCAATATTAAAAGGCGAACCTATGCCCGTAGAGAGCGCCGGACCAGTGGTAGCGGGGGCGTTATACGTACCATCCCCCCCTATGTTGGTAGTAACTCCCTGCGCATAGCCACTGATGGACCAAAGGGTTGTGCAAGCCAAAAGCAAAAAAAGTAACGATATTTTTTTCATAATGTTAAATTGAAAGGTGATGAGTATGATTACAAGCTTAAAAATACAAATATTTATTTACTAAACTTGAAAAAGAGTTCGCGCAATAATTCACAGAAGTAAGGCTGTTAACAAACAAACCGCTACCAGACTTAGCGTAAATCAACAAATGAAGTGTTAGGGGCGTATAGCTGGGCGGCGCTAGCCGCAATGCCATCGCCATTGTAGCCAGTCCCGCCCTTTCCGGCAATAGTTGTTATAATTTGAGCGTTGGAAGCATAACTTGCAAAAAAGCAACAGAAAAAGAAAGCCGCAAAGCCGGAGCTTGGGCAAAAGGGGTTATTTTTCATAAGTGGGTGTGTCTTAAAGGTAAACTTAATTCTTGCGCTATTACCCACCAAAAAAAAGGAACGAACGGTCGTTTTTCTTCGCGAACGGTAATTTTCGGGGTATAATCAGCAATAAATTAACAATTCAAACCCTTATAACCCTCCAGGCACCCATTTCACTTTGACCAATTGTCTGAACTATGATTTTAGCTTGATTTTCTATGATAGATATGATTTCTCCAATTTTGCCTTACCCAAGGTTCTATTCAACAAACAATCACCCCCATTTGAACGGCCTGCCCTAAAATCACAGTTCAGACAACAAACAATCACCGCCAATCAAAAGAATCACCTTAAAATCATAGTTCAGACAACCTACAATCACTGCCAATCAAACGAATCACCCTAAAATCAATGTTCAGGCAATTTACAATTACCAGTAAATTATACAACCCATTGCATTAGTTATGTAATGGCCAGGCCGACCCAAACAGGAACCTTTGCATACTCCAATTTAAAAGACATGCCTGCAAAAACAAAGCACCATCCCGTAATAGAAGAACTGGTAGGTTTAATAGCCAAAAACAACTGGGCGGCCAGTTTCAGCAAAGCCATAAAAAAAGCGCACAGCAAAAATGTGCCTTTCCTGGAACATGTTGCAACACTGGAACAATACCTGGGCTGGGCGAACAGTTTCCTGTACTGGGTACCTACAGAAACCACATCGGGCAACAATGTTAATGACCACCTGAGTGCATTCTACTTTATTGCCGACCAGGAACCTATCTTATCCCTCCAGAACAAAATAATGCCCAGCGACAAAGCCCTGCAATTAACACCATTTTCGCAATGGCTGGTGGACTATGCCAATGCACTTGGCTTGTTCCTGGACACACCCGAATCGCTTACAAAAGAATCGGAACAATCCCTGTACGATACACCTTACTACAATATGGATGAATATGTGCGCCCTCATGGCGGCTGGAAGTCATTCAACCAGGTTTTTGCAAGGCATTTTAAACCGGGGTACCGCCCCATTGCTGCCATAACCGACCAGTCCGTAATTGTTATGCCTGCCGATTCTACATTCGGCGGGCAGTGGGAAATAAGGCAGGATTCGCATGTAACTGTGAAAAACCTGAATTGGAAAGTAAGCGAGTTGCTGGAAGGCAGCCCTTATAAGGGTAGGTTTGAAGATGGCATGTTCATGCACTCGTACCTGGGGCCTACCGACTACCACCGCCAGCATGCCCCCGTGGGTGGCAGGGTACTGGAAGCACGGGTAATACAAGGGCAGGTGTACCTGGAAGTAGAAGCCGTGGAAAACGAAGCTGGCGGCAGCAAGTTGCACCTGAAAAGGCACTATGATTCACTGGATACGCCTGGATACCAGTTTGCACAGACAAGGGGTTTAATCGTACTCGACACGCCTATCGGGCTGGTCGCAGTACTACCTATTGGCATGTGCCAGGTTTCATCAGTCATCATTACTGCCGAAGTAGGTGTTACCGTCCGTAAAGGCGAAGAGCTATCCTACTTCCAGTTTGGCGGCTCCGATATCATTGTACTTTTTGAAGCGGCTGCAAATGTAAGCTTCACAGCACAACGCGCGCAACACTACAAGATGGGCACAAAAATAGCACAGGCATACCCTGTCATTTAACCGGGCAACTAACCAAACAATAATTGGAAACAATAAAAATAGTAGCATACAGGCTGGGTGAGAATATCTCCATTAAAAACTTCAGGGAAGTGTGTAAAGGCGATGCCTGTTCCATCTCCGCCACAGAAATTTATATAAAAAAAGGCGAAGGCTCCTACATCTATGTGCAGAACTATGGCGAGGTAGCATTTTCGGGCTGCAGCGACGAAGTGATAGCT
>CANBTK010000318.1 GCA_947372365.1 Flavipsychrobacter stenotrophus
CGTAACTCTTCAAGGGCTGATTCTATAGTATCTAACATAATATGCTTTAAAAATGGCAACAAAGGTAGTATTATTAGAGGTAAAGGATAACATTGGAATTAAGAATAGGGCTATTTAAAATGAGTGCCTGCACATTAGTTGCATCTTATTTTTAAATATGCACCGGGGCGGGGTAATGGTATTAGTATTTACTTAATTTTGAAACTATGCCTGTAAATAATTTTACTCCCGGTAATGCCGAATTCACCTGGCTGGATATAGTGAGCCCAAGCCGTGACGAGCTGCTGGAAATAAGTAAAACCTATCATTTGCACCAATATGCCCTGACCGATTGCCTGGAGCCAGACCACCTGCCCAAGCATGAAGAACTGGGGGCAACGGATTTTATCATAACCCGTATGCTGATAGCTGACCCGGCTGAGCGGCTGATTTCCATGCAGGAAATAAGCACTAAGGTGGCTATTTTTTACAACGATAAGCTACTCATTACCGTACACCGCATACCGCACGCCTTCCTTGATAATATAAGGAACAATTACCTGGATACCTGCAAGTGCAATACGCCTAGCGAGCTGGTAACCAGGATATTGTGGCATGTTATGCATTCTTACGACAAGCTTTCTATACAATTGGCAGATGAAGTAGATAGGTTTGAAAACGAAATTTTCCTTAAGTCAGCCACACCTGCTATACTGGAAGACCTATATTATATACGTAGGAAGGCATCTATATGTAAAAAACTGCTCACATTTACGGGCGAGGTGATCAACTCCATCAGGAAGACGGAACACGGGCAGGTGGCGCTACAGGATACCAAGGACCTGCACCTGAAACTGATGACCATTTACGGGCAGGTTTATGAAGATGTGACCAACCTGCTTAATATCTACCTGTCTTTATCGGCCCAGAAGACAAACGATGTAATGAAAGTACTTACCATATTTTCGGTATTCTTCATGCCACTCACCTTTATTGCAGGTATTTACGGTATGAATTTTAAATACATGCCAGAGCTGGAGGCTAAAATAGGCTACCCGGTTGCGCTGGTGTCTATGGTAGTAATTTCCGTTATTATTTATTTCTGGTTTAAGCGGAAAAGGTGGCTGTAATTTAATCGGAGTATGTTCCTCCGAGTCGGCGATATAATTTCTTAGTGTGCAAGCGTTTAAATTTTTCCGTACCTGGGTCAAAGGCCCATGCTTGTAATATGCTACATAACGGCTGCTCACATTTGCTATCATCCACTTTTCCATTGCATTTTTTCTCAACCAAAATGATGAATGATTTACGTGAAACCCATGAAGATATTTCATTTGACGTTATTGAGATTTCTTCGGTGTTTTTTGATTTAATCAAAATTGAATCTAAAATCTGGTAGCCGTTGGTTTTGGAAAATTGATTGTATGTCGATTTGTAAATGCAGAATAGATGAAGTTTTTCTTTCGGCAGGAAATTATCGACACATGTGTAGTCACTGTCCGCTTTTACTGCTTCGATAGAATAGCCACTACGTTTAAAGGGATGATCTTCTCTAACATTGCCCCATCCCCCGCATGCGGTATAACCTTGGCTGACCAACTTAATAGAGGAAGTTTGCCCCATTAATTGACTCGGTCTGATAAGTATTAGGATAATAAGTGCAACTAATCTCATATACTCCAAATATAGTAAAAATATAGTTAATAAAAAGTGCCGCTGGTTATATTCACAATATTAATCCGTACTTTTGCACCCTCAAAAATCGGATAGGGTAACCCCTGTTTTCTACTTATACAATGATTTCAGTTAGTAATTTATCGCTCCGCTATGGTAAGCGGATACTGTTTGAAGATGTGAACACCAGGTTCACAGAAGGCAATTGTTATGGTGTTATCGGCGCTAACGGTGCGGGTAAGTCCACATTCCTAAAAATACTCTCAGGTGAGATAGACCCTACCACAGGTAAGGTTGAAATTACCAAGGGGCAGCGCATGAGCGTGCTGAAGCAGAACCACTATGAGTTTGACGAAATAACGGTGCTGGAAACAGTTATACGCGGCAATACCACGCTTTATGACGTAATGAAGCAGAAGGATGCCATTTATGCCAAAGAAGACTTTAGCGAAGAAGACGGCATAAAAGCAGGAGAGCTGGAAGGCCTTTTTGCAGAAATGGACGGCTGGAACGCGGAAAGCGATGCAGCAACGTTGCTGAGCAACCTGGGTATTAAAGAAGTGTACCACTCCAAACTGCTTAAAGAGCTGGATGGTAACCAGAAGGTGAGGGTACTGCTGGCACAGGCGCTTTTCGGTAATCCCGATATCCTTTTGCTCGATGAGCCGACCAATGACCTTGACCTTGAAACAATAGGCTGGCTGGAAAACTTCCTGGCCGATTACGAAAAGATAGTATTGGTGGTGTCGCATGACCGCCACTTCCTGGATACAGTGTGTACGCATGTTGCTGATATTGACTTTGGCAAGATTAACATCTATACTGGTAACTATACCTTCTGGTATGAAAGTAGCCAGTTGTTGCTGAAACAACGCAGCGATGCCAACAAGAAGGCCGAAGATAAGATTGCTGAGTTGAAGGAGTTCATCGCGCGTTTCTCCGCCAACGCATCTAAATCAAAACAAGCCACCAGCCGTAAAAAGGCACTGGATAAGATAAAGCTGGACGATATGAAAGTATCGAACCGTAAATACCCGGCTATATTATTTAATAACCAGGTACGCGATGCAGGCGACCAGATAATAGAAGTAAAAGGCCTTGGCAAAACCGCGAATGGCGAAGTGTTGTTTAAAGACATCAGCTTTGACCTGAAGCGTGGGCAGAAGGTGGCTGTGCTTTCCAGCAATTCACTGGCTACAACTGCATTTTACCAGATACTATCCGGCGAAGACAAAGAATTTGAAGGTACTTTTAAATGGGGCGTAACCATTACCCCTACTTACCTGCCTAATGACAACTCGGCATATTTTAAAGATAATGACGATAACCTGATTGACTGGCTGAGGCAATATTCCGAAGAAAAGGATGAAACCTTTATTCGCGGCTTCCTGGGCCGTATGCTGTTCTCGGGCGAAGAAACTTTAAAGAAATCATCGGTACTGAGCGGTGGCGAAAAAATGCGCTGCATGCTGAGCAAGATGATGATGTTTAAGGGTAACCTGTTGCTGCTTGATGAGCCAACCAACCACCTTGACCTGGAAAGCATTACCGCATTAAACAACGGTATGAAGGACTTTAAGGGTACTATCATGTTTACATCGCGTGACCATGAGCTGACCAATACAGTTGCTGACCGCGTACTGGAAATTACCCCAAGCGGCCTTATAGACCGCGAAATGAGTTTTGACGAATACATCAACAACGAACGTGTAAAAGCACAACGTTTGGAGATGTATAAGGGCGTTATGGCATAAATATCAATTGAATTTATATAATAAAGAGGTTGCCATGTTCTGGCAACCTCTTTATATTTGACAAAAGTAATTGTATGAGGTTATTCATGGGTGTCATTTTTATCATCCTGTATCTGGTTTGGGTATTCTACCGGGCAGTAATAAAGAGAGACTTGAAGATGCACATTACTGACTTTTATGCCTTGTCATTCTTTATACTAGTCTGGTTGACGATATATTACTTTATCTTTTTTTAGCGCACATCAATGGACTCACTCACCCACATAGTACTTGGCGCTTGCATGGGCGAGGTAATCGCAGGCAAGAAGCTGGGCAAGAAAGCCATGCTGATAGGCGCTATTGCCAATAGCCTTCCCGATATTGATATTGCGGCATCCTTGTGGCTGGATAATGCTACCAACCTGCTTGTGCACAGGGGCATCACCCATTCCTTCCTGTTCCTTTTGCTGGCAAGCCCCATATTGGCATGGGCCAGTGGCAGGTGGTTCACGAAAAGCGGAATCAGCTTTGGGCAATGGTCATTCTTCTGGGGCATAGAAATATTTACACACCTGCTTATCGATTCTTTTACTGCATATGGCACCGGTTGGTTTGAGCCCTTCAGCAATTACAGGGTATCGTTTAATTCGGTTTTTGTACTTGACCCGTTGTATTCTATTGGGCTAACTATTGCTTTTGTGGCCTTGCTGGTTAAGAAAAAAGATGCGGCCAGGCGCGAAAGGTGGGCATGGGGTGGCATTATATCGTGCAT
>CANBTK010000319.1 GCA_947372365.1 Flavipsychrobacter stenotrophus
ATATCATCCAGCTTAAGCGTGGTGGTTGCTGCAACAGGGGCAGCACCATCGGTAACAGGTAAAGCAGTGCTATTGCTGATTTCAAGCGCAGGCCTGTTATCGGAATCTTTCTTTTTGTTCTTTTTTTCCTTTGCTTCGGTTACTGTGCCCAGCATTAAAGCAGCCGCAAGCATAATAAGTACTTTTTTCATTTTAATATTTTTTTCCGTGATAAATTCAAATAGAGTAAAACAAATTTAAGTCCAATTTTGATAAAACTGAAAAATATTATTGTTAAAACATCCTGAAATGACATTCCATCGTAGTTTTGCAGGCGATGTATAAATTTTTGGTTATACAAACTGCGTTTACCGGCGATGTTGTTTTAGCGACCGCAATTGTGGAAAAGCTACACCAGTTTTACCCGGATGCCCAGATTGATTTTTTACTGCGTAAAGGGAATGAAGGCCTGCTGGAGAACCATCCCTACATCACCAACCTGCTTATCTGGAATAAGAAAGAAAAAAAGCACATCAACCTTATAAAAATGGCGTTGAGGGTGCGCAGGGAGCGTTATACCCACATCATAAACCCGCATAGATTCCCTACTTCGGGTTTCATTATGTTCATGTCGGGGGCTAAGTACACTGCCGGGTTTGACAAAAACCCGTTTGCGTTTTCATTTACCAAATCTGCCCCTCACATCATAGCCCCGCCTCGTGCCGAACATTTTGCGCTGGAGACTGAGCGCTACCAATTGCTGATAGAGGATATTACCGATAAGGTGCCGGCATTGCCCAAGCTGCACCCTACAAAGGCTGATTTTGAATTTATAGAAAAATACAAGGCGGATCCCTATATCTGCATAGCGCCATCTTCGGTTTGGTTTACCAAGCGGTACCCTATTGAGAGGTGGGCGGAGCTGATAGCGTTGCTACCAGAAAAATATACTATTTACTTACTGGGTGGCCCGCCTGATAGCGGCCTTGCCCAGGGCATACTCGATTTGGTAACCCGCCCACGGGTAGAAAACCTTTGCGGTAAGCTGAGCTACCTGCAATCGGCCGCACTGATGAAGGGTGCCGATATGAATTATGCCAATGATTCGGCGCCGCTGCATTTTGCATCGGCTATGGATGCGCCTGTTACAGGGGTGTTTTGCTCTACTATTACATCGTTTGGTTTTGGCCCGCAAAGCCATAACTCGCGCATTGTAGAGATAGATTATGTATTGGCATGTAAGCCCTGTGGCATACATGGTCGCAAACGTTGCCCGCAAGGGCACTTTAAGTGCGCCCTCGATATAAGGAACGAACAGCTATTATGGTGGATTTAGAAAACGATATTAAAAACTGTATTACAGTTTTGCAGCAGGGTGGGGTTATCCTTTACCCTACTGATACTGTATGGGGCCTGGGCTGCGATGCCACAAACGCCCAGGCGGTAGAGAAAGTCTTTGCGCTGAAGCGGCGGCCCAAGGAAAAAAGCATGATTGTGCTGCTGGCGGAAGCCCGGGACGTACTGCAATACGTGGCTGCCCCGCCACCAGATATTATTTCAATTGTAGAGCATTTTGATAGGCCCACCACTGTGGTTTATGAAAACGCGCTCGATTTCCCTGCCAATGTTGTGAATAAAGACGGCAGCCTGGCCATAAGGGTCACGGCCGACTTGTTTTGCAAGGCTTTGATAAAAAGGCTGCGCAGGCCCATAGTTTCTACATCAGCTAACATAAGCGGGCAGCCAACGCCAGCCATCTATAGCCAGATAGATGCCGCAATTATAAACGGTGCGGGTTATGTGGTAAAGCACAGGCAGGATGATACCACCATAAAATCGCCATCGCGACTTATAAAGATGAGCGATGACGGGGATATTGTAGTGTTAAGGGGGTAGGGGCAATGTCATTGACTTAAAGAGATAAAAGTTTCGCGCAAAAGGCGCTAAGCCGCAATTAACAAGTCATTCAAGATTTCAAAGGCGCAACTAAAACACAAGAAACGCTAAGCCAATGACCTTGGGGTAGGGGCAATGTGGTTTACTTAGCCAGTGCCTTATCTATTTTATCGCTCATTTTATTGAGCTCGCTTTGTATGAGCGGGTTGTTGAAAGCTTCTATGGCAGTATCGGCCGCGTAGGAAAGCAGGCACATAGCCATAAAGTCCTGTTCGTCTTTGCCTGCGTATATATTGCGCATTTCTGATATTTTTTCGTCAGCAAGTTTTACTGACTTGCGCACAGCCGATTCTTCTTCGGGCTTTATGCGGAGCCTGTAGCTACGCCCTGCCAGCCATACGTTAATAGGCATTAAGTCTTCGCTCATATTTGTGGTATTGCTACGTTTTCGGAACTTTTTTTGTGCAAAAGGCTTTTCTGGAACAGTACTAATGTGACAACCCCAACCGATATTGCGGCATCGGCTATGTTAAACACCGGCTCAAAGAAAACAAAATTCTTACCGCCAAGGAACGGTACGCCCTTAGGCATGTTAAAGTCAACTAGCGGGAAGTAAAGCATATCTACCACCTTGCCTTGCAGGAACTTGCCATAGCCCGAGCCAAAACTGCAAAAGTGCGCCACGGCTGTTTTGTTGTGCCCGGCCATCATGCCCGACAAGTTGTCGTAGTTGCCGGAGAAGCAGGAAAAAGGGCTATCGGTAAAAATAAGGCCGTAGAATAAGCTGTCAATAAGGTTGCCCAGTGCGCCGGCAAGTATCAGCGACCCGCAGATGATAACGCCTTTGGCATAGCCCTTGGTAATAAGCCTCTTGAGGAGGTAGAAGCCAAAAACAACAGCCACCAGCCTGAAGGATGAAAGGATAATTTTACCCACTACCGATTCGCTTATTTTTAGGCCGTAAGCCATGCCTTCATTTTCAATGAAGTGCATACGGGCCCATGTGCCAATAAGCTTTACGTCATCGCCATTACAAAAATGGGTTTTGACAAAAATCTTTAATGCCTGATCGGCTATTATTATCAGTATTACTATAAGTAAGGCGTGGCGGTACTTCAAATTAGTTTCGGTTTTCTGCTGTTGCTATCTGTACAAATGGCTGGCCTGTGCCGCTAAAAAGGGAGGCTCAGCATATAAATTGTGGGCAAATATAGTATAAAGTGTTGTAGTGTGGTGGCAAATAAGTACTTGCAATTAGTTAAATTAACCAGACGGCAGGGCTATTTGCCGAATAGCCTGGCCGACATGCTGCGCTCACTTGGCGAAGTAGTTGTAATATCCAGCCATACATAGGGGCGGGTAATTAACCCCGGCGCTTTCTCCGGCCACTCAATAAAACAATAGGCCCCGTTTTTAACTGCCTGTGTTATACAGTCTTCTATGCCAGCGCTTATCGCCTCTTCGGTGCTTTTCAGCCGGTACCAGTCCATGTGGTAAATGGCGCATGGCTTCCCGTTGTGGGTGAAGTGGTATTCGTTGATGAGCGAAAATGTGGGGCTGCTCACGGTATCTTCCACCTCAAGGTACTCGCAAAGGTGGTGTATAAAGGTTGTTTTGCCAGCGCTCATTTCCCCGCTGAATGCAAAAGTGTGGTACTGGTTAAGCTCAGCCCAAAACTGCTTTGCAGCATCGTTTATCCCTCCCAGATTGTAAGATAATTGTAATAAATCCTGGTTCATTTCAGGGGCTAATATAGTAATAGTATCATTAACCACGGAAATTGTGTGCTTTGCCACTATATTTTTTTTATTTTTAATAAAAGGCATATCTTGGAGCCTCCATTTTTTAATGGTTTAATAAAATTTTAGTAATACTTCAACAATAAATCCAGTAATGAAAAAAATGTTCTTGTCGGCTGCGTTGATTTTTGGTTGCGCAGCAAGTTACGAAGCTAGTGCGGGCGTAAAGCCATGGCACCAGGTACCTGTAAGCCAGGCCCCATCAAAACAGGTTATGGTTTTCCAACCTAAAAAGTACCTTGTTTACACCTTTGACGAAGCTGTGGTAAAGGCGCAGATGTTCGGGCTGTCAACAGAGCCTATGGATGGCATAGTAATAGAGTTGCCTATGCCTGATGGCACGTTCCGTGAGTTCAGGGTATGGCAGTCACCAATGATGGAAGATGAAATGGCTACAAGGTACAGCGATATCAAAACCTTTTCGGCTGAAGCGGTTGACGATAGCAGGGTTACTGCCAAGCTCGACTTCACATTGTATG